>JADFWF010000046.1 GCA_015222965.1 Pseudomonadota bacterium
CATGTTACCCGTCATGCCTCAATGGGAACCCCTGTGTCTTTTACAGGGGCGCCAGGCGTAGCGACGGCCTTTTTTGGGTACTTCCTAGTTAGATTAATTTGGGGCTGTAGAAAAAAGTGCCTCGCCCGCGGTGCGAATACCGCAAGGCCTAACCAAATCAAAATCGTAAATATTATTCCACCAGACCAAGCCAAACCTGCATCGTGGAATGAAAAATCTGATCCTACAGATAGCTCATCGCCTACAGTGCGAGAGCTGTGATATTTGACGAATTCAAGGCTGCAAATATAAAAGAAAACCAATACCAGGAAAAAAGAAAAGTTAGCCAACCACCCTGATATGTGAACCACCCGAACTAGAAGAAGAGATCAGCGCCTCAATCAGCGCCTCAGGCAATTCGCAACTGCCATCCTGGCTATAAGGATTGGCAAATACCGGACAATCGAGTCGTTCACGTAAGTCAGCTGCATTGTCCATGTGGTCACTCATTTCATCATTCAGTGAGTTCAAAACAACACCGGCTAACTGCAGTCCGCGCATCTGAATGGCTTCCACGTTGAGTAATACCTGGCTAAGAGTGCCAAGTTTGTCATCGGCGACCAATAACACGGGGAGCTGTAACGCTAGTGCAAGGTCGGCATTAAGACCGTTTTCTGCCAATGGGGAATAAAATCCACCGGCACCTTCGACCAGCACAAAACCGTCCTCGCTGCCTTGAAGGCATATATTGACTAATTGTTCAGTGGTCAGAATCTTGTTGGCAAGGTGTGCTGCGCGTACGGGTGAGATCGGAGGTTCGAATCGATAAGGGCACACTTCTGATAGAGAGCCCTGATAGTTGGCTGCAATTTTTAGTGCAGATGCATCCTGTGGTATGAGTTCGTCACCCTGTTTGATGCAGCCGGATTCGATCGGTTTTCTCGGGATGACTTTGATGTCGTGCTGTGTAAGCGCTCGTGCGATGGCAACGCCTACAAAGGTTTTACCTACCTCTGTGCTGGTTCCTGTGATAAAAACACCTTGCATGTCGATTACTCCATAAGTAATTTTTTTGCATATTCATATTTTTCGGCTGTTTTTGTCACAATTGAGTCTGGCAGTTCAGGCCCTGGGGCCGTTTTGCTCCAGTCCAGGGTTTCGAGATAATCGCGTACGAACTGTTTATCGAAACTGACCGGGCTGCTGCCGGGCTGGTATTCACTTTCTGGCCAGAAACGTGATGAGTCGGGGGTTAAAACCTCATCGATCAGTGTTAGCTGGCCGTTTTCATCGAGTCCAAATTCGAACTTGGTGTCGGCGATGATAATGCCGCGTTCCAGTGCGTAGTCTGCCGCTTCTTTATAGAGTTGCAGGCTGACATCGCGTACCTGTCGGGCGATATCCTCGCCTAACAGTTCCTTCGATTGAGTATAGTCGATGTTTTCATCATGTGCGCCTACGGCGGCTTTTGTTGACGGGGTGTAGATTGGCTGCGGCAGTTTATCGGCGAGCTGCAGGTTTGCTGGCAATTTGATACCGCAGACAGTGCCGGTGGCCTGATAATCTTTCCAGCCGGAGCCGATGATGTAGCCGCGCACGATGGCTTCGACCGGTAGGGCCTTGAGTTTTTTGACGATCATCGCATGGTCGGCGACCTCGCTACGCTCTGCTTCGTCTGGTAATACATCTTCCAGTTTAAGGTCGCACATCTGGTTAGGGATGATGTGTGACAGCTTGTCCATCCAGAACTGGGTCACCTGGTTGAGGATGATGCCCTTGCCATTCACCGGGGTAGGCATGATGACGTCAAATGCAGAGATCCTGTCGGTAGTGACGATCAGCATATATTGCTCATCGATGTCGTAGATATCCCGTACTTTTCCGCTATGCAGCAGGGGCAGGCTTTTAATGTGGCTGGTGTGTAATGTGGTGCTCATCTTTATGCTTTTTTAGGGTAAACTTTTGTAGCCGTGTATTTTACGCTAACGGCCTGTAAAAATGGAAAAAGTAACATGCCAAAGAACAAAGCAGTCAATGTGATACGTCACCTCGCATTTGAGGACCTGGCCAGTTTTACCTCGGTATTGCAGGCGCATGGTTATCAGATCAACTATATCGAAGCAGCTGATTTTGCATTAGCGCCGGATGATATGTCGCAGATTGATGCATTATCAGATGATTTATTAATTATCCTGGGTGGACCGATCAGTGTTAATGATAAAACGATGTTTCCATTTATCGATGCAGAAATTTCATTGTTAAAAGAACGTATAGCAGCAGATAAGCCAACCTTGGGTATCTGTTTAGGTGCGCAGTTAATTGCTAACGCATTGGGCGCAAAGATTTTCCCGGGTAAAGAGAAAGAGATCGGCTGGTACCCGTTGGATATAACTGAGGCAGGAAAGCATTCTTCCCTGCGTTACCTGAGTGCAGAGCACTGTTCTATGTTGCACTGGCACGGAGAGACTTTTGACCTGCCGCAAGGCGCGGTGTTATTAGCGTCCAGTGAAAAATTTACAAATCAGGCATTTAGCTACGGGGAAAATATTCTGGCGCTGCAGTTTCATCCTGAGATAACACAGCGATCGATGGAAAAATGGTTTATCGGCCACATTGGTGAAATCATGCAAACCGATGGCGTAGATGTCGAGCAGTTAAGAGAAGAAACATATCGATATGCGAACCGGTTGGAGATGCAGGGTGAATTGTTTTTTAATAGCTGGATCAATGAAGTGATAATCGTCTAAAACTGCTTTTTTGAGCGAGTAATTGCTAGTGTCCCACTGCACTGACAGCTGTAAATCAGTTTTCTATATACTTTCCAACAATGCGTATTTTCGCTAAAATAGCCGGCCTTGTCAGTTATTTGAGGCGGCCTTTGCTGGCCTGCAGATTAATGGTACGAGGCTAGTCGGTAAAACAATAGCGCTTTATAATTATCCGGCGCTAATTACCTGATTTTATTAAAAAATTCCTAGTAGCTTTGCTGCGCGGATGGTTACGGTTTAAATATGAGCTCAACTTTGCAAGAACAGACAAAAATTGGATTACAGGGAACATTGCCAGAGAAGCAGGGGCTATATGACCCAATGTTTGAAAAAGACAGCTGTGGTGTGGGTTTTGTCGCGCATATTAAAGGAAAACCAAGCCATCAGATCGTGGTTGATGCAGAAATTATGCTGCAGCGCATGGAGCATCGCGGCGGTTGTGGCTGTGAACCCACAACGGGTGATGGTGCGGGCATATTAACTGGAATGCCGCATGATTTTTGCGTAAAAGTCGCCAAACAGGATTTAAATATAGATTTGCCGGCTGCGGGCCTGTTTGCGGCAGGTAATGTCTTTTTACCGACTGATGATGATCAGCGCCAGCATTGTATCGCGGCTGTAGAAAAAATAATCGAAGAACAGGGGCAGAAATGCCTGGGCTGGCGTGAAGTGCCGGTTGATACAGAGGGCGCTGATATCGGCCCAACCGCGCGCCTGTCGCAACCTGTTATTCTGCAGTTGTATATCGAAGCCAATGGGGTAGAAGGCAAGGATTTTGAGCGCCAGCTTTATGTCATCCGTAAACGCTGTACGCATCTGTTGCGTTATGACAAATCATTATCGCAGAGAAAAACATTTTATATCTGCTCGCTTTCGCCGCGTATAATCATCTACAAAGGCATGCTTAATGCGTTACAGGTAAAAACTTTTTACCTGGATCTGCAGGACCATGATTATTCGTCGCATATCGCGATGGTGCACTCGCGTTTCAGTACCAATACGTTTCCGTCATGGGACAGGGCGCAACCGAATCGTTACATGAGCCACAACGGTGAGATCAACACACTGTTAGGCAACAGGAACTGGATGGCTGCGCGTCAGGGCATGGTGCAGTGCGACGATTACGGTTGTGATATCGATCAGCTGTTCCCTATCGCCGAAAACGATTGTTCCGATTCAGGTAACTTCGACAATGTTCTGGAATTTTTATTAATGTCTGGCCGCAGTCTTCAGGAAGCGGTGATGTTGATGGTGCCAGAAGCATGGCAGTCTGATGAAAATATGGATCAGGCAAAAAAAGATTTTTACCGTTTTAATTCTGCGATGATGGAACCATGGGATGGTCCTGCATCGATCGCGTTTACTGATGGCCATTATATCGGTGCAGTGCTCGATCGTAATGGTCTGCGCCCTAGCCGTTATTACCTGACGAAAGATGATCGTGTGATCATGGCGTCAGAAGTTGGTGTGGTCGATGTCGATCCTGCCGATGTGAAATTTAAAGGCCGACTGCAGCCGGGTAAGATGTTTCTCATCGATTTTGATAAAGGCGAATTGATATCTGATGAAACACTGAAGAAAGATTTTTCGACGCGTCGACCTTATGGTGAATGGCTAAAAAATCAGGAGATCAAATTATCTGATTTAGGCTGTGACCAGGAGTCGCACGGCTTTGAACCAGAAAGCATCATCCCGCGCATGCAGGCATTTGGTTATACCGTTGAGACCATGCAGTTCATGTTATTGCCGCTGGTGCGTGAGCTACGTGATCCGGTGGGTTCGATGGGTAATGACTCAGCGTTGGCCTGTCTTTCAGATAAACCGCGTATGATCTATGACTATTTCAAGCAGCTGTTCGCGCAGGTAACAAATCCAGCAATCGACTCGATTCGAGAAGAAGTTGTCATGTCGCTGGAATGTTATATCGGTCCGGAAGGCAACCTGCTGGAAACGACAGAACAGCATGCTCATCGTTTGCGTGTACCGCACCCTATATTGACTAATGAGGAGCTGGCGGCATTAAAACATCTTGATCATCGCGGCTGGAAGTCTAAAACCATCGATATCACTTATGATAAGTCTGAAGGTGTCGCTGGTCTGGGTAAACGTCTGGATGAGATTTGCGCCGAAGCCAGTGATGCTATCAAGCAGGGTTATAGTCTGGTGGTACTGTCTGATAGAAATATTTCAGCTCAGCGTATTCCGGTAAGCACACTGTTGGCGACCGGTGCTGTGCATCATCACCTGGTCAGTAATCAGGACCGAACCCGTATCGGTATCGTGCTGGAAACGGGTGAAGCGCGTGAAGTGCATCAGCATTGCTTGCTGATCGGTTATGGTGCTGACGCGATCAACCCTTACCTTGCTTTCGAATCACTGTTCCAGTCTCAGCGGGAAGGTTTGCTGGACGCGGACAAATATGATGATGAGGCTGTCGTTGCTGCATACCGTAAAGGCGTTGCCAAAGGCATGCTGAAGGTGATGGCGAAGATCGGTATCTCTACATTGCATTCATACAAAGGTGCGCAGATATTTGAAGCGGTCGGTCTGGGTGAAGACATAATCGAGCGCTGTTTTAAAGGCACGGCCAGTCGCATCAAAGGCGTTAACCTTGAAGTGCTTGCCGAAGAATCTTTACGCCGTCATGAAAAAGCTTACCCGTCGCGTGCCCTGGTGCGTCTGCCGGTGCTGGATAATCCTGGTGATTTCCACTGGCGCAGTGGTGGTGAGGTTCACATGTGGAACCCGCAGACTCTGGCGAACATACAGTTGGCGGCACGCACCAACAGTGTCGAGGCATACAAGCAATTTGCCAAAGTGTCTGATGATGATTCGACCCGTCGTGCAACTCTCCGTGGTCTGTTAAATTTCAAAGCGGGTGCCAATGGCGGTGCTATCGCACTTGATGAAGTTGAGCCTGCAAAAGAGATTGTTAAACGTTTTGTAACCGGTGCCATGAGTTTCGGTTCGATATCTGCAGAGAGTCATGAAGCACTGGCTATCGCGATGAACCGTATGGGTGGAAAATCCAATACCGGCGAGGGTGGTGAAGATGCGGCGCGTTTCACACCGATGGAGAATGGTGACTCAAAACGTTCTGCCATCAAACAGATTGCATCGGGCCGTTTCGGTGTGACTAACTGGTATCTGACAAACGCCGATGAGCTGCAGATAAAAGTTTCACAGGGTGCGAAACCGGGCGAAGGTGGTGAGCTGCCGGGCGCAAAAGTTGATGTTAATATTGCCCGCATCCGTCACTCGACACCGGGTGTAGGATTAATCAGTCCGCCGCCGCATCATGATATCTATTCGATTGAAGATCTGGCTCAACTGATACACGATCTTAAAAATTCGAATCCATCTGCACGTATCAGTGTGAAACTGGTCGCAGAGATCGGTGTTGGTACCATTGCTGCCGGTGTAACCAAAGCATTTTCTGATCATATCGTTATCGCGGGGCATGATGGAGGCACCGGTGCCTCGCCTCTAACATCGGTGAAACACGCTGGCCTGCCATGGGAACTGGGCGTTGCCGAAACGCATCAGACACTGGTGATGAATAACCTTCGCTCACGCGTTGTTTTACAGACTGACGGTCAGCTGAAAACCGGCCGTGATATCACGATTGCTGCACTGCTTGGTGCGGAAGAATTTGGCTTTTCTACAGCACCACTGATCACATTGGGTTGTATCATGATGCGTAAATGTCATCTGAATACCTGCCCGGTAGGTATTGCGACACAGGATAAAGAACTGCGTAAAAAGTTTAAAGGTAAGCCTGAACATGTAGTGAACTACCTGTTCATGGTTGCTGAAGACATGCGTGAGCATATGGCGTCACTCGGATTTAGAACCGTGAATGAGATGATCGGTCGTGTTGATGTATTAGAATCAGAAAAAGCAGTCGATCATTGGAAAGCAAGTGGTATCGATCTGACGGCGCTGTTAACACCTGCTGTAAAAGCACATGAAGATGTTGGTGTCTATCATACCCAGACGCAGAACCACGGCCTTGAAAAAGCACTTGATAACGAGATTATCAAACGTGCAAAAGCAACTATCGAAAATGGTGAAAAAGTTTCTATGGCGTTGCCAGTGGTTAATACCAACCGCGTGGTCGGCACCATGTTATCGCATGAGCTGGCAAAAGCACGCCAGGGTAAACCGTTAGCTGATAATACACTACACATCAAACTTGATGGTTCAGCGGGTCAGAGTTTGGGCGCATGGTTATATGAAGGTGTGACCATCGAGCTCGAAGGTGATTCCAATGATTACGCTGGCAAAGGTCTGTCCGGCGGCCGCTTGATTATGTATCCTGCGAAGACCAGCGACATCGTAGCCGAGGAAAATATAATTGTAGGTAATACCGTTTTATATGGCGCGACATCGGGTGAAGCTTATTTCAGAGGCATCGCTGCAGAACGTTTCTGTGTTCGGAACAGTGGCGCATTGACTGTTGTTGAAGGTGTTGGTGATCACGGTTGCGAATATATGACAGGCGGTCGTGTGATCGTATTGGGTGAGACCGGCCGTAACTTTGCTGCTGGTATGAGTGGCGGCATAGCTTATATCTGGGACAGAAATAAAACCTTCCCTGCTTTATGTAACATGGGCATGGTTGAGCTGGAATCACTGGAAGTTGAAGAAGATATCAATGAAGTTAAAATATTAATTGAAAATCATTTCGAGTATACAGCTTCAGTAGTAGCAAAAGCAGCGCTTGATAACTGGCCCGAAACTATAAAGCAGTTTGTTAAAGTTATGCCAACAGACTATAAGCGCGTTTTACAGGAGATTGCTCTGAAAAAAGAAGTAGCGTAAACGCGCAATGAAAAATGAAAAGTGAAAAATGAAAATCATTCATTAGTTCACTTGTAAGTATGGTGTATATGGGGCGGGTTACGTTGCAAATCATTGCCCATATTTAGATAATAAATAATAAGTAATTTATGAATTATGACGATGCGAAGCGAGGTTTTTATATTTTTCACTTTTCATTTTTCATTTTTCATTTTC
>JADFWF010000298.1 GCA_015222965.1 Pseudomonadota bacterium
CCCGCATCTTGTGATGCAGGTATTTTGACAGTATTTAGTGCGTTTTCACACAGTCTCCGAAGGAGCCGCATTTGATTATCTTTTGATCAGTCAGGACTTCTTTCTTCTAGCAATACCTATCAAGCCAATAAGACCTGAACCGAATAACCAGATGGCTGCTGGAATTGGGACGACTGTTAATCGAACGAGCGCCGAGCCGGTGTCGAATAGGTAGTTCGTGTCACTGATTTCATCATCGTTGATCCTCAAGTAATCTTCATCGAGTGATCTTGAGTGAGTGTTAGAGTCATAAATGTATCCAAATTTGTGCATACCGAGCGTTGTCTGATCTGCTGTAATAAAGTATGAATAACCGTCGCCGGATGTGTCTCCCCAATACGGCGCAATACTATCGAATAATCCACTATTCTGGGTGCTCCACCCGGCATTATAATAATTACTATCACCCCCGAAAGCATCGAAAAAATCACTAATCTCGGCAGTAGTAGCGTATCTCCATCCTTCAAATTCTTGGCCTGTACCAAATTTTGAACTAATATCGGCATATGAACGGCTCGTAGTAGCTGTCAAATCCAACCACTCTAAACCACCGCCAGGACCAGTACCCGTGACCCGTGTAATGAGATTATCACTATCTGTTTGCCAATCGGCATTTACGATTGCAGCATTCACACTGGTTGATAAAACCATAGTAGTTGCAACTAGTGCAATTGATTTGAAACCCATTTTCTCCTTCCTTATATAGTTTATTTAGTCGTCATTGCGACGTAAGATTGCTTTAGAGACAACACAAGCAAGAAACATGCCGTAATTAGAAACCATCGTAATATCTGCTAGTTAATAAAACATTAGTATTTGCTTATTTTTTAACGTGTAAAACTTACCAGACAAAATACTGGATTTAAGGTTGGATACGTCAGGGTTTCTTTATAGTTTCTGGATGACCGTTACGGGTCGAAAGCAGACACACCAGCAGACAATATAATTAAAATATTTTAATCATCAGACAATAAACCCAAAGCTTCTGCCACAGACCGCTCATCGATCAAACTGAAGGTTTCCGCATCAGACACTGTTACAGAACCAGCCATATCGATCCAGCCGGCACCATCTAACCATTCCGGCAGATCTACTGTACCCTGATACTTTCTTGGTATGACGTAACAGTAATTATTTAGATACAGGCAATTAAATGCTTTATCTGACTCGGTCAGTTGATCTAAATATTCCCATGAGGATTCAGCATCCGCAAACCGCTTTACCTCTAACGGATATTCTTTATCACCGCCATTTTGCTGCCAGTGATCTTTTTCTATCGCAAATTTTTGCTGCCGAATAAAACCCTGGAAATGAAAATGGTTAACTGATGCACCGGCCGCCAAACTGTTATAGCCGATACCAAGTCCGGGAAATATCTCACGCATTTCATCTACAAGAGAAAATACATACTGGTGCGTTTTCTGCGTTAACAACTGAGAACTGTTTTTCTCTGGCGATAAGACGATGAGTAAGTGGTAGTCAGAAAACGGGAACTTGTTAAAAAGCACACGTAGCTTTATGTCTTTATAAACACCTTCCCATAATATCTCAGGCTTCAGGAATGACTTATTAAAATGAAATCTTGTTTCATCAAACCACTGTTTTATCGACGACAGGATCTGCGATGAACTACGCGCCGGGCGCATCTGTCGCATCGAGTTATATACGATCTCCCAATCACCGATGGTCTTATATTGCCAGACAGGAATATCATCCAGATCAAGCTTGAGCAATTTCTCAAAGACATCGATATCATCCTTAGGGGCTTTAAGCTTTCCTGTTTTGTGATTATCTTTTAGAGCAATAAATGTACTTTCCAGATCTGTCTGCAACTCGTTTTGCAAAAACGCATCCTGATGACTGTTTGCAAGCACCAGGATAAAGGCGCCCAGCTCATCGTCAGACAGCATGTTTTTTAACTTACTAACGAACAGGGATTTAAATTGAGTTATATCTTTGGCGATAAACATAAAAAAACAACAAACAAAATATTTCACCACAGAGGCACAGAGAGCACAGAGGTTCAACTGGTTTACAGCGCCGTAGGCGCAGCAATAAATAAATGGTTTTCTCTGCGCTCTCTGTGCCTCTGTGGTGAATAAGTTTTTAAGGCATACTGCGTTTACTGCGCAACCATTTGGTCAGCGGCTCCCAATCCTCCAGGTCCTGGTAGACCTGTGATGGCGCCATTTCGAAGATGCCTAAACCGCGTTCTTCCGCACGGATATAGTTTTGTGTATCACGCAGCGTAGCTATGTAAGGCAATTTCATCGATTTAATGAAATCATATAACTCTGAAAATATGATGGTATTCTCACGAACACGGTTTGCGACAACACCGACTTTTACTTCCTTGCGGGCAACTCGCCCATTCTTCTGAACTTCTGCCATGTATTTTATTGCCGCACGCATATCGATCGGCGATGGCAGCACTGGAAATATGACCGTTTCGACCTTGCGCATTATCTGCGTAAGCTCCTTGCCGTGTATCCGCGCCGGCGCATCCATTATCACGTAGTCGGTATCTTTTGCTACGCGCAGAGGATCTTTATGAGCGGCGATACCCTCGATATGCGGCCATTTTTCATCACGCGCCTCTAACCATGCCAGGCTGGATTCCTGTGGATCGTAATCGGCCAGAACAACTTTCTTGCCCATCTCAAATGCAAAGTAACTGGCAAGATTAGTAGAAATTGTACTTTTTCCACAACCGCCTTTTGCGTTTAATACCAGTATCGTCCTCATGATCCATCCCCTTGCGAATTTATTACGAGCTAGTGTCTGCGAATGCAAAGATATTACACGATTTAAGGCAGCTCTGATTAACTCTCATCATGCTTTATGAAGTTAAAAACGCACCATTAGCCGTCGTGCGCGCACTATTTTGGCGCAAAATTTTAACTTAATCGTCACAAAACAATAATCAAATTTTCATAACTTATTGAAATGATTAGCACTGTAATAGTGATGCCATATTGGCATATATATTGCTTTTATTAATCTTATACAGGAATGCATAACCTGTTTAATTGATACCAAAGGACAAGATAATGACTCATCCAACAAAAACTATGGCACTGGCGCTTACCCTCTCAACAATGTTTGTTATTTTTAATATTGTTGCTGTAACCCAGGGCACAGCGGAAAATTATTACAGCCAGATCGAACATTTCATCGCAACTTTATTACCTCAGCTGTAAAAACTTATAGCTCGTTTTCAGAGCCTCAATACAATAAAAAAGCCTCGGATCCGAGGCTTTTTTATTTAGCAATTTTTAGTCCTGATTCTAACAAACTATTACTACAGCTCTTTAATACCGGCAATTAACGCAGCAACGGCTTTCTGACCATCACCGTATAACATCTGCGTATTGTCCGCGTAGAACAGGTGATTCTCTATGCCAGAGAAACCTGCACCTTTACCACGTTTGATCACGATGACGTTCTGCGCTTTGTCCGCATCCAGAATCGGCATACCGTAGATAGGGCTGTCCGGATTAGAACGTGCCACCGGGTTAACCACATCATTAGCACCGATGACCAACGCCACATCAGCCGTCGGGAATTCAGGATTGATCTCTTCCAGATCTAAAATATTATCGTAGTCCACGCCAGCTTCAGCTAGCAGTACATTCATGTGACCAGGCATACGGCCAGCCACCGGATGAATCGCATACTTCACATCGATACCACGCGCTTCGAGAAGGTCACCCATCTCTTTTAGTTTATGCTGCGCCTGCGCTACCGCCATACCGTAACCCGGTACGATGATTACTTTCTGACCGTAGGCCATCATGATGGCAGCATCATTCGCCTGGATCTCTTTCATGCTGCCTTCGATCTCTTCTTCTGCAGCCGCACCGCCATCACTGCCAAAGCTGCTGAACAGTACATTTGAGATCGGACGATTCATCGCTTTCGCCATCAACTGGGTCAGCAAGGTGCCGGAAGAACCCACCACCGTGCCTGCGATAATCATCGCCGCGTTGTTTAATACGAAACCTTCAAAGGCGACCGCAAGACCGGTTAACGCGTTAAACAGTGAGATGACCACTGGCATATCAGCACCGCCGATTGGCAAGGTGACCATCACGCCCAGGATGAGCGCCAAGACAAAGAAAATCATCACATGTTCAAAACTTACAGAGCTGCTTGTTGCAACCAGGTAACCGAATACACAGACTGCAATGAACAAACCGATATTGATGACCTGGTGCAGTGGCAGACGTAATGTCTTTTTCATGATGCCCTGCAGCTTGGCGAACGCCACCGCCGAACCCGAAAATGAAATTGCACCGATGACTGCACCGAGAACGGCAAGTATCTGAATTGTTAACCCATGACTCTCTGCACCGGCAGATAATTTGACCAGCTCGACCGCCGCGATAGCAGCCGCAGCGCCGCCGCCCATGCCGTTATACATAGCGATCATCTGCGGCATGTCGGTCATCGCAACACGCTTGGCTGAGATGTATGCCACGGTAGAACCGGCAGCAATAGCAACCAGCATCAACTGTAGATTAATACTGCCAACTTCAAGGCTTATCTGCGGCGCACCGAAAGTTACCAGTGATGCGACAACCATACCGATGCCAGCCCAGACGATACCGCGATGTGCAGTAACCGGCGATGACATCTGCTTTAAACCGATGATGAATACCGCGGCGGTAAGGAAATAAACTGCGTCGATACCAAAATTAATAAAGCTAGAACTCATGACTGCGCCTCATCTTTATTTTTCGGCTTATGCTGGAACATTTCCAGCATGCGAACCGTGGCCACATAACCACCGACGGCATTACCTGCTGCCATAGCAACAGCGATAAACCCTATGGTTAATTGCAGCGGCCCTTCAGCACCACCCATGACGATCATGGCACCAACCAGCACGATGCCGTGCACGAAGTTCGAGCCCGACATCAACGGGGTATGTAATATAACCGGTACGCGGCTGATGACTTCATAGCCGGTAAAGGCTGAAAGCATAAATATGTATAACGCGGGTAAACCTTCAATCATAGCTTTTACTCTTTAAATTTTGTCGCCTTATTTATCTTTGTAGTGCTCATGCACGATGGCGCCATCACGGGTCAATACACAACCGGCAATCACATCATCTTCAAAATTCAATTCCAGGTTACCGTCTTCAGTGATGAACGGTGATACCAGGTTAAATAGATTCTTGGCGTACATCTCACTGGCGTGGATAGGTAATTCACCAGCAACATTTAGCGGCCCGTGAATGGTTACGCGGTCTTTGTATTCGAAAGTTTCGCCCGGTTTAGTCAGCTCACAGTTGCCGCCGCCTTCGGAAGCCAGATCGACGATCACCGAACCGGTTTTCATCTCTTCGACCATGGCTTCAGAAATAATCTTCGGCGAAGGTCGGCCCGGAATAGCCGCAGTACTTATAATCACGTCTGACATCGCAATGTGTTTTGCCAGCACATCCTGCTGCTGTTGTTTTTCATCATCCGTCAGTTCGCGCGCATAACCGCCTTCGCCATCAGCGCTGACACCGGTATCGACAAACTTAGCGCCCAGAGACTCTACCTGCTCACGCGTAGCAGAGCGCACGTCATAGGCTTCGACGATAGCACCCAGGCGTTTAGCCGTCGCGATCGCCTGCAGACCGGCAACACCGACACCGATGATCAAAACTTTTGCCGGGCGGATAGTGCCCGCCGCTGTGGTCAGCATCGGGAAGAACACGGGCGCTAACTGCGCACCCATCAAGACACCCATATAACCGGCGATCGATGCCTGTGAAGACAACGCATCCATCGACTGTGCGCGGGTGATACGAGGCACCAGCTCCATCGCCAGCGAGGTGATTTTTTTATCGCACATCAGCTGCATCATCTCGGCGTTTTTACTGGGGATCATGAAACCGACCACAGTACAGCCATCATTCATCTGTTTGAGCTCATCCAGCGTTGGCGGCGTCACTTTAAATACCAGGTCTGCCTCTTTATACAATGCAGCTGCATCAGCGACCGTTTCAACACCGGCAAATTCTTCATCTTTGAAATAAGATGACAGCGCTGCGCCTTGCTGCATGGCAATTTTGATGCCTGCAGCAATTAACTTTTTAGCCACATCGGGTGACAACGCAATGCGTCTTTCACCTGGGGCAATCTCATTAGGTACAACCAGCCTAGTGGGCATGGGGACTCCGGAATTAGTACAAAAAAATATTGGGCAGTATATTACCTGATTCTTATGGCTTGCTCTATCAAATAAACCATGAATTACTTGAGCATCAAAGCCAAATCTGTCACTCTTCGCCCAATTACCCTAACTTCTGTAGTAATAAAGTGTCAGAAAAAGTCAGTTATCAACACGGTCCACAGGAGAAACTGGGCATCCTGCTGGTCAATCTAGGCTCGCCCGATGCGCCCACACCATCCGCTGTTCGAAGATATCTGGCACAGTTTTTAGCCGATCCCCGCGTGGTAGAGGCCAACCGATTCATCTGGTGGTTTGCCCTGCACGGCGTCATCTTACGGGTTCGTCCGTCACGTGCCGCCAGATCGTATAAAAAAGTCTGGACCGAAGACGGCTCACCCCTGCTGCATTACACCCGGTTACAGACACAGGCGATACAGAAAAAACTCGAAGACAGGTTCCGCGGACATGTGATCGCCGATATGGCGATGACTTATGGCAAACCCTCGATAAAAAATGGCCTGGAAGGGTTGCGTAAAGCCGGTGCACGTCGCCTGCTGATCCTACCTCTGTATCCCCAATATTCTGCCACCACCACAGCAGCGGTCTTTGACCAGGTGACTGACGCACTGCAGGGCTGGCGCTGGCTACCCGACCTGCGCATGATCAACCAGTATCATGACCACCCTAAATATATCGAAGCGTTGGCTAACAGCATAAAAAAACAGTGGTCAGAAAATTCTAAAGGCGATTTATTACTGTTCTCGTTTCACGGCATCCCGCAGCGTTACGTCGATAGTGGCGACCCCTATTTTTGTCACTGCCAGAAAACCGCAAGACTGGTTGCTGAAAAACTGGAATTAAAAGATGATGAATGGAAAGTCGTATTCCAGTCCCGCTTCGGCCGCGAACCCTGGCTGGAACCATATTGCAGCGTTACCTTGCAGGAATTACCTGCCAGCGGCATCAAAAGTGTCGATGTCATCTGCCCCGGTTTTGCCGCCGACTGCCTGGAGACACTCGAAGAGATCCAGATGGAAAACAAAGACCTGTTCATCGACGCCGGTGGCGACAACTTTAACTACATTCCTTGCCTGAACGATAACGATGACCACATGGACGCACTGTGCGAAGTACTCACCGCACATATGTTCGGCTGGCCGGAAACCATGCCAAACTGGGATGCCGGCAAACTGGCAGTAAAAGCCAACGAATCAAGACAACGCGCGCTCGATATGGGAGCTAAGCGGTAAAGATCACCGCAATGGAATAATGAACGGTGTAAAGTGCACTGCAATCGTTCCAGACGATTCGCAGCATACCCTCCATCCATGGCGATAAAAAATGGCAACCCGTTAGTTGGTGTTAGCCGTTGCCTGCTGGGTGATGCCGTGCGCTACGACGGTAAATCAAAAGCCAACGTCATTGTTCTTGAAAAACTCAGCAAGATTTTTACCTTCATTCCGGTCTGCCCCGAAGTCGAAGCCGGACTTTCTATACCCCGGCCACCTGTTCGACTGACACACAGTATCGAAAACCCCAGGCTTATTGGCCGTGATGACCCGAGCATAGACGTCACAGACATCATGCAACAATACTGCAACACAAAACCTGACGAACTAAACCAGATATCAGGCTTTATCTTTAAGAGCCGCTCACCGAGTTGCGGTTTAAACAGCACGCCGGTTTTTATCGAAGGACGATACGTAACAGAGACCAGCCGTGGTATTTTCGCGAGGAAACTGTGTGACGTTTATCCGGACCTGGCTGTTATCGAAGACGATGACCTGGCAGATGAAACGCATCTCGACCGGTTTATAGAAACCATCGATACTAATGTGAAACGGAAACTTTAGCGCTTTTCGCGGATGTTATTAAAAAGATCAGAGGTGCAGTTAACAAATACCGACAATTGATAATAAAAACAATACTCTTTGCTCAATTTGAGATTAATTCTATTGATTGCAAAGCTAGTTGTGCTACTGTTTACAGGCAGTGCTTATTCCCAAACAGGTGGTTTAAATGAGAAACAGATCAGTCAAAAAATGTTTAACAACCGTTGCTTTGCTAGCGACCGGTTTATCTACTACATCCGCCTTTGCTAACTGGTATGCAAATCAGTCGGAAAATTATTACAAACCGCAGGAATATCACAACGAAAAATATGGCAATTTCCCGCCGGCCGATATCGACGAGAAACTGTTCAGCCACCTGAATACCGGTGACGAAGTGACAGCAAGCAAACCGTCAGCAGAAAGTGCGCCCGCGCCCGCTTACAGTAAGCCACCACCAGTAAACCAGGCGCCGAATTACGCAACACAGAATTCCCGGCAACAGCCTTATGGAAACTATAATCGTGGTCAAAACTACGCGCCTGCCACCGGCCAGCAACAGAACCAGCAACAAAACCAGCGATACAGCCGCCAGAACGACTACCAGAACAACCGCAACACAAACTTTAACGGCCCATGGAATAACAACCAGTCCAGCTTCAGTGGTCCGTGGGACAACAATGGTTCGAGTTTCAGCATGCCATTCGGCAATAACAATAACAGGGGAAATAACCGATCCGGCTCAGGTGGTCCATGGAACAATAACAACACAAACTTTAGCGGGCCGTGGGACAACAATGGTTCGAGCTTCAGCATGCCATTCGGCAACAACAATAACAGGGGAAATAACCGATCCGGTTTTAATCCGATGGGCGGCGGCTGGGGCTGGTGACATAGGGTTTAACCAAACGGATTTTCGATAAACTGCTGTTGTATCCTGACAACTTCATCCATGTTGTCTAGCAGCGCATCGACACAATCTTTATCAAGCTTTTCGCCGGCGAGCTGCTGTAACTTGGAGATCGCCATCTCGTTACTCCATGCTTCCTTATAAGGGCGTCGACTGGTGAGAGCATCAAATACATCCGCCACCGCTACGATCCGCGCTTCCAGCGGAATTTCATCTCTCATCTTACCGTCTGGATAACCCGTTCCGTTGACCGCTTCGTGATGGTATTCGGCGATATTACGTAAAATATCAACATGCTCGATGGATTGCAGGCCAAAGTTATCAATCAGGTCATCAATCATCTCACGACCTCGGCGAGAATGAGTTTTCATCACTTCCATCTCTGATTTTTTCAGGCGGTGGGGACTGAGCAGAACGTTATCGGGGATTGCGATCTTACCGATATCATGCAAAGGCGAAAACATAAAAACGTGCTCGATGTATTCATCATCAAGATCATATTTATCAGCGATGGCATTGGCAATTATAAGGCTGTACCTGGACATTCGATCAAGATGGCTGCCAGTTTCCGGATCACGGCAATGAGTGATATGCCCTGTTGTTTTGATCGCGGCCGTCAGGGTCTTAACCGCCGAGAATTCATTGATAATCATCAGCGAGATCATATGCCCGTAAACATCGATCTGACTCAATACATGCTCGGTATAGACCTCTTTCTCGTTTGAATTAAAAAAGATGAACCCAAAAAACACCCCGTCGTTAAACATCGGCAGGGTATAACTGGCAGCATAACCCTTGCGGCCGATCCTCACCGTATGTTCACTGCCATCATCAAAGGTGAGCATATTGTTGATCACACGAGGACGGCCTTCATCCAGAAGTTTTTTCAGTGAGGGTGCATCCTCGATCAGCGTCCGATAATGTTCCAGCGGGTTTTCATCATCGCTGCTGTTAAGGTAGGTCTTAAGTACCGTGGTCTCGGGATCATAGAGCGTAACCGCGATGCGGGACACGAAAGGATAAACCTGGCTCAGTGACTTATGGGCAGCGACAAGTTTCTCTGTAAGAGAAAGCCGTTTGTTCAACTGTTCCAGTGCATCCTGGTGTTCAGACATAGCGGTGTTCAGACATCGTGCTGCTCAGACATTTTCAAACCCGTACGGTGAAATGATTTAGACCTTATGAGTATATGCCATAAAAGGCGGCATGATACTCAGACCCCGGTTTATTACCATCCATTTTCAATATTACCCTGTGCATAATTTTCGAGAACTCTTTCAGGAAAGCCCGTAAACACGCCATCCACGCCAAGCGCCTGCATTTTCACCATATCTTCAGGGTGGTCTACAGCAAAAACATAAACTTTTAAATTTCTCTCATGTGCATCATCGACAAATCGCTGATTTACACAATCCAGTGACGGGTGCACTGAAAATGCGCCAAGATCTTCGGCAAATTTTGAATCATCAACAGGAAGACCGCGTATCAATGCACCAAGTTTTATGTCCGGACGTAATCGCCTCATCTCCAGCAGTTCCCGATGGTGAAAGGAAGACACTAATAATTTTTCTTTATCCCAGCCTCCGGCGATGATCTTTGTTAATAACGCAGCAACAGGCACGGCAGTGTCCGGGCCTTTCAGTTCGATATTCAAACATGCCTGAGAATCTATCACCACGCAGACCTCTTCAAGTGTCGGGATCTGCTGACCGTCACCGGCATCCAGAGAACGCAGGTAATCAAAAGTCTGCTCACATAAGTAACCGCTACCGTTGGTTATTCTCTCCAGCCTGTCATCGTGAAAAACGACAAGACGCCCGTCAATATAATAAACATCCACCTCCATGCAAGGCGCACCCAGCTCAAGCGCTTTTTGGACAGAAGCCAGAGTATTCTCCGGCGCATGCCCCATGGCACCACGATGACCTATGCACAGTAAATGAGGCTTATTCATATCTGTCAGCATACTCCAAAATCAACTTCTACAATCAACATAACGCCAGCCAGTTGATGCGGATTTGATTTGAGACAATCAACCTCACAATACAGACAGAAATTCCCTATAATTCGCACACTGCCCTTAACTACAAAGCCCTGCACGGGATTTCATCATGATATTTTCATCCTTAGACCTGTCCCCCGAAATTCAGCGAGCACTGGATGAATGTGGCTACGAGCAGATGACTGCGATACAGGAACAGGCGATTATCCCGGCGCGGCGTGGCAAGGATATACTGGCCAATGCCCAGACAGGAACCGGCAAGACAGCTGCCTTTGCCCTGCCCATTCTCCAGCAGATGTCTGATAATCCAAAATCGGTATTAGCCGGCAGTCCGCGTGCACTCATCCTCACGCCGACCCGTGAACTGGCTGAGCAGCTAACAGAAACCATCAAACGCTACGCGCAATTTATGCCACTGACCATCACCGCCCTGTTTGGCGGCGTTAAGATGAGCGCGCAGCAAAAAAAGATTAAAGCAGGTATCGACATCGTCATCGCGACACCCGGTCGTCTGCTTGAACATATGGACCAGGGTAACGTGAAACTCAGCAGCGTGGAGTTTGTGGTACTCGATGAAGCCGACCGCATGCTGGACATGGGTTTTATCGCTGACGTACAGACCCTACTCGAAAAGACCCCGAAGAAGCGCCAAACCCTGCTGTTCTCCGCCACCATATCGCAACCGGTAAAAGCACTGGCAAAAAAACTATTAAACAATCACCAGTTAATCAGCGTTGCCAAACAAAATGCCATCGCCGATACCGTAGAGCATGTCGCTTATCCCGTAGGCGAACACCAGAAGGCAGAGTTGTTTGTCGAATTGCTCGAGCAGCACAACTGGTTCAAGGTACTGGTGTTTACCAGCACAAAGGCACAGGCCGACGAACTGATGGCCAAACTGAAGCAGGCAAAAATAAAAGCCGCGATCTGTCACGGCGATAAAAGTCAGGGCGCACGCCGCCGTGCCATCGCTGATTTCAAAGCCGATAAGATACAGGTACTGGTTGCAACAGAAGTCGCCGCCCGCGGATTAGATATTCAGAATCTCGATCACGTAGTTAATTTCAACCTGCCCTATCTGCCAGAAGACTACGTACATCGTATCGGCCGCACCGGCCGCGCTGGCAACCGGGGTCAGGCTATCTCCTTTGTCAGCCGAGAAGAAGAACGCACACTGAATAATATCGAGCGCCTGATCGGCGAACGTATCAAGCGCATCAAGGTACCCGGTTATTCTGTTGGCAGTCGTGACACGATATTAAATAATCTGTCAGAAAGAAACCGCCCGGCAAAATCTAACAGGGCAAGTAAAACCAGGATCGATAGTAACAAGCGTGGCGCTGGCAAAAAAAACCGGTGACTTGCAAGATATCGAATACTGCACACATTAGTCTTTCTAAACAGGCAAGACGGCCTTACCCACCAGAAGGCCGTTTTCGGCCATAAACGGAAGTCAAAACATTAAACCGCAGAGAGCGCAGAGGTCCACAGAGGAAAGCCTTAATTATTGTTAACGG
>JADFWF010000299.1 GCA_015222965.1 Pseudomonadota bacterium
CAGGCTGGCACAGAAAGCCCATGTTACCCGTCATGCCTCAATGGCTTGGCTAAGGTGATGGCAAGTCAAAAGAAAAAGCAAAAACAAAACATGAGCGTCCGTTCATGGCCGTAAGCAGCCATACAAAACTGAAATTAAAGATAAATATGAAAACTAATTCAAGTTAGGATTAATTGCATATGAGATTGTTAGTATTCATATCGATTAACTGTATCAGTTGCTTGCTCGATGCGGGTTTTTTTAAATGCTCTAAGAGAATTCATCCCTATGGCTAAACTTTTTACTGCTTTTCTTTCATTTGTTGCCGGTGTTGTCGTAGCCGCAGCGATCGCTTTCTATTCCTTACCCGGTTTGATGATCAAAGAAATACCCAGTCCTTATTCCTTTGAAGAAACCATGGAAAAAATTGAAGTCAATGCAAAAGCTGAAGGCTGGAAGGTGCCTAAAAAATGGAAGATAGATTTCCAGAAAAATCTTAAATATGTTACAAAAGTTGATATTGGTCCAAACAAGCTTTTAAAAATGTGTGAACCTCAGGCCGCTGTAGATATTCTTATTCATGATGAATTAAAACGCCTGTCTGTAATGATGCCCTGTACCATTGGTGTTTATGAGAAAAGTGATGGAAAGACTTATATCACTATCATGAACATGAAAATTCTTGGTCTCCTGTTTGGTGACGTGGTAGATGAAATTACTGCTGAACTAGCCCCCCAGATGGAAAAGATGGTTACCCTGAAACCTGCCGACTAATATCTTCGATACAAACCTCCTGTTCCAGGGGCTCCTGGAAAGAGGTTTGTTATATGCGATTCCTTTGTAGTACCATTGGAAGCGCAGTGATGTAAATGTCTCTTTAAAAAGACGTTTCAATAGACGATTCTATTAAATCCTGCTTTATTACATTTATCTTGAACAGCCTGATAATAAAGGCTTTTTTGGATAAACTTTGTCCGTATTGAGTAAAGTCAGAGATGAAAGTAAATACTACAAATTTACCTGGTTGCAAAGAGTGCGCTATTCGAGCGACAGCACTGTTTGGTGAATTAGAAATAAAACATCTAGATAAAGCTCGCGCTCTACGCTCTTCACAGGTGATCTACGAAGCAGGTGAGCACCTGTATCACGAGGGTGATATTCCAGAAAAAGCCTATACCATATACAAAGGCTGGGTCATCCTGTTCAAAGATATGCAAGATGGTCACCGGCAGATATTAAGGTTTGCCTTACCCGGTGATTTCCTTTGTTATAAAGTCGGTAACAATAAAGTGATTGATCACTCTGCAATAGCTGTTTCAGAAGCTACTTTATGCGCATTTCCGATTGACCGCTTTCGTGAAACCATATCTCAATTACCAGATCTGGCTTTTGCTATCAGCTCGATAACTGAAAGGACAACCCAGCGTTGTCATACTGTGTTGACGACTATTGCCAGCCATCCTGCTGAAACTAAAATAGCATTTCTGTTATTAAGTCTGTTTATTCGTGAAGTCGCTCTAAATCCTGCTAACGCTGAATGTGTGCCATTCCCGATTACTCAGGAAGATATAGCCGATGCGTTGGGACTAACTTCTATACATGTTAACCGCGTATTGCAGACATTGAGAAAAGACGGACTGATCGAATGTAAAAACCGCTGCCTGCGTGTGCATGACATAATTGCTCTGGCAGACAGGGCAAAAATCAGCCTTCCTGAAATTGAGCATCTGATGTTAGGCATTTGATAGTATAATAATTTATATGAATAAATCTTTCGTTTACCTGTTACTGCTGTTTATCACCAGCCCTGTTCTGGCAGTTGATAAATCAGTATTAACAAAAGACTGGCAGCATACTTCCCTGGGTCTCTATCTGACAGCGCAGGAAGCTTATGATATGAAAACGGCTGACCCTGAAAAAGTACTGTTTCTTGATGTGCGAAACCAGCCTGAAATACATTACACGGGCATGGCTGATACCGTCGATGCCAATATACCTTACCGTTTTGATTCGACGGACTGGAAGATGAAAAAGAAAGGTATTTACGGTACCTTCAAAAAACCGAAAAATCCTGACTTTGCTGTTGCAGTTGAAACGCTGTTACAAAGCAGAAACCTCAGCAAAGACAGCCCGGTTATTATCATGTGCACATCGGGTAGCCGCGCTCCCTTTGCCGCGAAAATATTAATCAAGCAAGGTTTCACTAAAGTCTATACACAGGTTGAAGGTTTCGAAGGCAAACGTGCAAAAACAGGCCCCAGGAAAGGCGAGCGTATCGTCGGCGGCTGGAAGAATGTCGGTCTGCCATGGAGTTACAACCTGTTGCCAGAAAAGATGTATTTTAATTTTGATCCTCAGCACGTAAAAGAAAGTAGATAATTATCTGTCATCCTGAGCGAAGCCGAAGGATCTTTAATGCTTAAGTAGTATACTGACAGCAAGATCCTTCGGCTTCGCTCAGGATGACATTAAAGTGTTTTTTGTTTCACTTTGCGCTCTTTGCGTCTTCGCGAGAGATGTTTCTTGCCAGTCTGCTCATGGCCGGTAGTAGTCATTTTAACAAGGGCAAAGTTTTATCAAATCTGACATCGTTTGTTATATCAGATGTAGCCTTATACAAATTAAGCTCGGAAAACTAATATATATTAAAGACAGCAAAACGATATTTAATTAAGTTCCTGTTTGTTTCAATAAATAAATGTTTCTCACTGAATCTCTATTCATAAAATGAACAAAAATATCTCTCTTCCGGTAACCCTGCTCGGTGTTTTGCTGTTTGCCTTTTCTGCAGCGCATGCAAAAGACAATATTAAAACAGAAGAAGATCTGAGTGAGTATAATGCCGCGCTCAAACTGGCTCCGGATCTTGATAATGGTCGGGAATTGTACAAGATGTGTGTGGCCTGTCATGGACCGGAGGGTTGGGGAAGCCGCAACGGCTCTTACCCCCAGATTGCCGGTCAGCTGCCGGGCGTCTCTATCAAGCAACTGGCCGATATACGTGCCGGTAACAGAGATAACCCTATCATGCGTGCATTCACCACGGTCAAGGTGCTGAACGGTGCGCAGGATATTGCGGATGTTGCCGGCTATGTTGCTGCACTTCCGATGAGCGCGAATAATGGACAGGGAAATAAACGTTATCTGGAACAGGGAAAAGAAATTTTTCTGCGTGACTGTGCAGACTGCCATGGAAATAAGGGTGAGGGGAACAGTAAAAAACACGTCCCCATGATCCAGGGACAGCATTACCAGTATCTGCTCAGGCAGTACCGATGGATACGCGATGGTCGCCGCCGTAATGCAGATAAAAATATGGTGGAGCAGATTCAGGGTTACTCTCTGAGAGATGAGAAAGCGGTGTTAGCTTACACTGCCAGTTTGAAACCGCCTGAAGAAAAACGTGCAAAGCCCGGCTGGCAAAACCCGGATTTTCCCCGCTATCATCGTGGCTGGCAGCCAGAGCCGGCCCCTGAACGACGCTAGTATTCAATGACCGGTTTGACCGCCGCCAATGACAGACGTTCAGGTAAAAAAGCCCGTATGTAGCGGGCGGAATTAATTGGTTTGAAGCTGACAGGATTACCTGGTCTGAGAAACCATGTAATTAACGGCAGCCTTAATCTTGTCATCAGACAAGTCTTTACGAAGATCTTTAAGCAAGTCACATTTTTTGTTCAATATAGAGGCATGCAGTGCATCTGTGCCCTTGGTAATACGATGCTTCCATTCAACTTTGTTTTCAAGTTGAGGTGCGCCACCAGCACCAGTTTCGTGGCAAGAAGAGCAAATTTGTTTATAAGTAGTCGCACCATCAGCAGCCATGGCGGTACCAAAAGCAGTTGTTACCAGACAGGTGCATATTACAATTGCAGTCTGTTTTATCATTTAGTCATTCCTCAGCCATAATACGCATGATTGTCAGGCTTTCAATTTGTGGCGTTAAATCTGTTAAAGACCACTGAGCATATAAACAATTGTACAGATTTGTGAATGTCAGTAAAGGGTGGCGGACACTTAAAATCCAACGCTGGCTGTTAGATGAAGCGCTAATTTATACAAATTAGTTGTACTGGAAAATACTATTTTTTCAGTAGTGCCTGAATCTTCATCTTCCGGTTGCCGGCTTTGATGGCGATGTCCATCGCAGTCTTGCCGTCCTCGTTTTTGATATCGCTATCAGCACCATTTGCCAGCAAAAGTTTTACCGTTGCTTCTGAGTTAGCCGTTACCGCTTCCATCAATGCGCTTAGTCCGCTTTTATCTTGTGCATTGACGTTTGCGCCTTCTGTGATCAGGGTCTTGGCCATTTTTGTGTGGCCGCCACCGGCTGCCCATATTAGAGGTGTTGCGCCGTCACTCGATGGTGCATTAATTTTTGCACCGTGTTTGATCAGCAGTTTTACCATGTCTGTATTTTCACCAAAATCTGCAGCGTGGATCAGCGCCGACTTGCCATGCTTGTCTGTGAGGTTAATGCTGGCACCATTCTCCAGTAGTAGTTTGGCAGGCGCTGTATATCCGCGGCTGGCAGCTATCATCAATGGTGACTGGCCGTTTTTTTCGACAGCATCTGGATCGGCACCTTTGAACAGTAACTGGTCGACCATTTCGGGCAAGTCGTATTGAGAAGCGAGCATCAGGGCGTTGAGACCGGAGCGGGTATGCGCCTCCAGTTTGGCGCCCCTTTCCAGCAGCAGAGCGGTTATCTGTACTTCGCCGTTTTCAGCGGCAAATGTCAGGGCGGTGCAGCCTACGACGGTTTCGATGTTGACATCGGCACCTCTGGAAAGCAGTGTTGATGTCGCCAGGATGCTGCCGCTTTCGACAGCGTTCATCAGTGCTGTTTTGCCAAATTTATTAGCAGCATTGACGCTAGCGCCAGTGTCCAGCAGCTGTGTTATGGTCTCTGCATCGTCGATGCTGGCCGCCCAGCGTAGTTCCTGGTTTATCTCGGCCGGGCTCATATCTGCGTGGCTGTCGGCCATCACTGCAGATGGTGCTACCATGCATGAAATGGTAAGAGCAGCGATTAGCTGTGCCAGTCTCGATAACATATGGCTAGATAACATATGGATTCTCACAATCGTGGCAAGTTGGTGAATAAATTTTATCTGTAGCCGTTTTATTCACTGTCTTCTTCATCTTCTGGTTCATCTGGTAACTCATGCGCTATGCCGGTATGACAGTCGATGCAGGTCTTGCCTTCATCTATCGCTCTGCTGTGTTTCTTGCGTGCTGTGCGGTCTTGCTCACTAAGGTCCATGCTGCCAAATTTGTGGCAGTTACGGCATTCGCGGGAATCTGTTTCCTTCATTGCCTTCCACACGCGGTTGGCCATTGTCCATCGATGATCATTGAACTTCTCAGGCGTATCGATGGTTCCCAGCATCTTGTGATAAAGCTCGCTGCTTGCCTGTATCTTGCGGATTACTTTGTAGATCCAGGGCTTTGGTACATGACAGTCTGAGCAGGATGCTTCTACACCTGAAGTGTTTTTGAAATGAACGGTCTCTTTATATTCCTGATAGACATTGTCTTCCATCTCGTGGCAGGAGATACAGAACTCCGTAGTGTTGGTGAGTTCCATCGCCGTGTTAAATCCACCCCAAAAGATAATACCGCCAACACCACCGATTACCAGTAGTGTGAGCGCTGGAAGAGAACTGATTCTCCCCCACGTGCGTTTTAGCCATCCATTATTGTCAGTCATATTATTAGGCCTTGCTGAATAATTGCACTTGCAGGGTACTTGCAGCTTTCGAATGTTTAGTTGCGCTAGATCAACAAAAATACCGAAAAAATCAGTAGAAGCAATAATTTAAACCAGAAAAAGACAAATATTAATCTATGTTTATTTTTTTAAGTTAAAAACTTAATCTAAGTTAGAGACAGAAAAACATAACATATTTAAATTCCTGTACTTGATTTACATCAAATTAGACTGTGTGTGTTTCGAGTACATTCAGTTGATACTAAAAAAGTAAATATAACTAAAGGGTAGATGTATGAGAGTGCTTATTAAAGTGCATATGGCAGTTCGCATGTTTGCGGGGTGTCTGTAAGATGAACCTTTCCGGCATTCTTATAATATCCACACCATCTAAACTCGATACTTTAATCGATTCGCTCAACGCCATGCCTGGCGTTGAAGTTCATCATATCGATCGAGAAAACAACAAGCTTATCGTTGTTCAAGAAGCAGAAGCTATTCATGAAGAAGTTGACGGTCTGAAAAAGATCAAGAAACTGCCTGGAATCGTGCTTGCCGAGATGGTCTACCACTACCTGGC
>JADFWF010000047.1 GCA_015222965.1 Pseudomonadota bacterium
AAAAAAACACCCCCATTCAGGCTGTTGCTTTACACAAAACTCCGAGTATAATCAGCCCTTTAAAGCGGTAGCCAAGGCTACCGCTTTTGCTTTTTATGACTTTTTTGTTTTTTTAGAACACGAACAATACAATCGGATAAATATAATCGCACTGCCATGGCAAACAACGATCACCTAATGAAAACTTACGCACCACTTGATGTTACATTTGAACACGGTGAAGGCGCCTATCTATGGGACACCAATGGACAGAAATATCTCGATGCCCTGTGCGGCATAGCCGTCTGCGGATTAGGCCATGCCCACCCTGCGATCACAAAAACCATCAGCGAACAGGCTGGCAAGCTGCTGCACACGTCCAACCTCTACCAGATTGACAATCAGCAGCATCTGGCCGATCAGCTCTGTGACGTCTCAGGTTTAAGCCGCGTGTTCTTTTCTAACTCTGGCGCAGAAGCAAATGAAGCAGCGATCAAAATTGCTCGCCTGTTCGGCAACAAAAACAATATCAAAAACCCCAGCATCATCGTTATGGACAACAGTTTTCATGGCCGGACCATGGCGACACTGAGTGCGACCGGCAACCGTAAAGTGCAGGCCGGTTTTGAACCGCTGGTGCAGGGTTTCATCCGTGCACCCTATAACAACATCGACGCCATCAAAAATATCGCCGAAAACAATAACAATGTTGTCGCCATTTTAGTCGAGCCGATCCAGGGTGAAGGCGGCATCAATATCCCTGATACAGATTATCTGAATCAGTTACGTGAGATATGTGACCAGAAAAACTGGTTATTAATGCTTGATGAGATTCAAACAGGCATGTGCCGTACCGGTGAATGGTTTGCCTTTCAGCACAACAAGATTCAACCGGATGTTATGACGCTGGCAAAAGCACTGGGCAATGGCGTGCCTATCGGTGCTTGCCTGGCCAATGAAAAAGCTGGCGAAGTTTTACAGCCGGGCAATCACGGTTCTACGTTTGGTGGTAACCCTCTGATGTGTGCGACTGCGTCAACGGTTATCGACACCATCAAAACTGAAAAATTACAGAGCAATGCCATCAGGATGGGTGACTACATGCTCAATGCCTTTAAGGACAGACTTGGGCAACTTGATGGCGTGTCTGATATCCGCGGCATGGGTTTAATGATCGGCATCGAATTAGACAACGATTGTCCCGAGCTGGTAAAACTCGCATTAGAAAATAAATTATTAATTAATGTTACTGCAGGCAGCGTGATCCGTTTATTGCCGCCGTTGATCATAAATCAACAGCAGGCTGACATTATCATTAACACCGTCAGCGAACTGGTTATTGATTCACTACAAAACAAAGCTGCAGCATAATTACATCAGATATGAACGCATCAAATAAAACCGACCCTGTCACAAAAGTCAGGCACTTTTTAACACTGACTGATTTAAGCGCTGATGAATTCAGGCAACTGATCAGCCGTGCCATAGAATTAAAAGCCATGCAGCACCGTGGTGAGATCTACGAACCATTAAAGAACAAAGTACTGGCAATGATCTTTGAAAAGTCATCAACACGTACCCGTGTTTCTTTTGAGGCTGGCATGGCACAATTTGGCGGTCACGCCATCTTCCTGTCGCCACGCGACACACAGCTCGGTCGTGGCGAGCCCATCGAAGACAGCGCCAGAGTATTATCCAGCATGGCGGACTGTTTGATGGTGAGGACCTTCGAACATGGCAAAGCTGAATTACTGGCCCAGTACTCATCGGTACCTGTGATCAACGGTTTGACCGATGACGTTCACCCTTGCCAGTTACTCGCTGACATGCAGACTTATCTCGAACAGCGCGGTGAGATAAAAGGCAAGACGGTTACCTGGGTAGGTGACGGTAACAACATGTGCCATTCCTATATGCGCGCAGCCAAACTTCTCGAATTCAAATTGAACATCGCCTGTCCTGAAGGTTTTGAACCTCAGCAAAAATTCATCGATGAGTGCAGCGATCACATAGAGATCACTACAGACGTTTCTGCAGCATGCACCAGCAGTGACTTAATCGTTACTGATGTCTGGGCCAGCATGGGACAGGAAGAAGAGCAAAAAGTACGTGAAGCGGCATTTAATGACTTTCAGGTAACAAGCGAACTGATGAAACTGGCCAATGATGACGCACTGTTCATGCACTGCCTGCCTGCGCATCGCGGGGAAGAAGTCAGTGCGGAAGTCATCGACGGCGAACAGAGCGTGGTCTGGGAAGAAGCAGAAAATCGCCTGCACGCACAAAAAGCCCTGCTCGAATTTTTACTGGTAAACTAAAAAGTATGAGAACATAAATCCTTTAAAAAAACAGCCACCATACGAAACGATTGTTGTTTACATATTCGACTAAAAAGTTTTCTCTAAACATGCGCGAAAGAATTTCGCGCTATGTTTACCTGCTGTTTTTAATTTCCGCCTGCCAAAATGCTTTTGCTGCTACCGCTGAGACACAAGCCGGCAGAATATCGATACCTGATATAAACCTGTGCCCCACCAAATACGAAACCACAAAAAACCGTGTCGAACCACGTGCTTTTTCGATCGAGAACAGGGGCAATACAGAGATCAATGCTGATTTCACTGAGACCAGCACTGACGGCTCAACTAAGCTTGACGGCAATATAATCATCGAACGCCATTTATTGCGCGTTACCGCAGACCATGCAAACTACAGCAAAAAAGATGACCAGATCAAGTTTTCAGGAAATGTATATATTGATACGGAGAGCATGTCATTAAATGCTGATGGCGGTACCATCAGTATAAATAACACAGATGCCAGCAAAAACACACAGGGGCAATTTGACAACATCACTTTTTTTATCCCTGATAGCAACATGAATGGAAAAGCAGAAACCATTCACTCCGGGAAGCAGGCCGACAATACAAACATTTCGACATTGATCAATGCAAGCATTACAAGCTGCGACTTACTTGATCCCGACTGGCTAATCAGCGCTGATGAAATAGAGCTTGACCACGATGACGAATACGGCTCAGCCGATGATGTCGTTATTCGGTTTAAAGGTGTTCCATTTATGTACACGCCTTACATCGAGTTCCCCACCAGTGACAGACGTCGCAGCGGTTTATTATTTCCACAGTTCGGCACCTCGTCTTCAAGGGGTCTGGAGCTCGCCGTACCCTGGTACTGGAATATCGCGCCGAATCAGGATGCGGTGCTAACACCCCGTTATATGGAAAAACGCGGCCTGGAATTGGGCGGTGATTATCGCTACCTGACACGTTCAACCACCGGCGAATTAAAAGGTGCCTACCTGCACGAAGATGACATCACACTAGATGAACGTTACCAGTATCGCTACCAACAACACTCTCAAATTTTATCTAACCTGTTCTTTGACGCAAAAATACAGGACATTTCCGACGCGGACTATTTCAACGATTTTTCGAATAGCCT
>JADFWF010000300.1 GCA_015222965.1 Pseudomonadota bacterium
AAGCTGCCGGTTTCGATAAGTTTAGGCGTGTGGAGTTTTTTAATCGTTTATTCGACATGTATCCCGCTTGGTATCGCCAAAGCGGTAAGGGATGGCAGTACCTTCGATGTAGTGACCAGCACTTTTATATTGATCGGTTATTCGATACCGGGTTTTGTGCTGGGCATTACATTACTGGTATTTTTTGGCGGCGGCAGTTTTCTGGATATCTTCCCGTTGCGCGGCCTGGTCTCAGATAACTGGGACACTTTGCCATGGTATAAGCAGATAACTGATTATTTGTGGCACATGGTATTGCCAATCACGGCATCGGTCATCGGCAGTTTTGCGGTGATGACGATGCTCACAAAAAACAGTTTCATCGAAGAGATCCGAAAACAATATGTGTTAACGGCGAAAGCAAAAGGGTTATCAGATACGGCTGTCCTGTACCGTCATGTTTTTAGAAATGCGATTATTCCCTTGATAACAGGTTTTCCTGCGGCATTTATCGGCGCGTTTTTTACCGGCAGCTTATTGATCGAAACCATCTTTTCACTCGATGGTCTGGGGCTGTTGTCATATGAGTCAGTTTTAAAACGTGATTATCCGGTGGTGCTGGGAACCCTGTACCTGTTCACGATGCTGGGTCTTATCGCAAAATTACTGGCCGATATCAGCTATGTAATTATCGATCCGCGGATTCACTTTGACTCGGTGGATAGCTGATATGAGTTCAAATAAGATTCAAAGTCTATCACCGGGGCAGCGTGCCTGGCTGCGTTTTAAAGCGAATCGCCGTGGTTATATCAGCCTATGGATATTCAGCATCCTGTTCGTGCTGTGTTTTTTTGCAGAAGTATTGTCAAACGATAAACCGCTGGTCGTAAAATACGATGGTGATTATTATTTCCCTGTTGTAAAAGTGTACTCAGAGACGATCTTTGGTGGCGATTTTGAAACCGAAGCTGATTACACTGATAGTTTTGTCCGGGGACAGTTAACAGCTGATGATAACTGGATGATCGAGCCGATTATTCCTTATAGCTATAACACGATTAACTTTGTCAGTGATCTGCCTAATCCTGCGCCGCCATCGTCGCAAAATTATTTAGGTACCGACGACCGTGGCCGTGATGTTCTGGCTCGTGTTATCTATGGTTTTCGGATATCGGTCTGGTTTGCGCTGGCACTGATGGTTATCGGTGTTGTTATCGGCATTATTGCGGGTTCGGTACAGGGGTATTTCTCCGGTAAAACAGATCTGATCATGCAGCGTATCATCGAGGTCTGGTCTTCAATGCCAGAACTGTATCTACTCATAATCTTTGCCTCTATCTTTCAGCCGAGCATCTGGCTGTTAATAATCCTGCTGTCTTTGTTCGGCTGGATGGGCCTGTCTGATTATGTCCGTGCTGAATTTTTACGCGGCAGAAATTTAGATTACGTGCGTTCTGCCAGGGCCATGGGTCTGACTAACTTCACCATCATGAGCAGGCATCTATTGCCTAACAGCCTGACGCCAGTAATTACTTTTTTACCGTTCAGGATAAGCGGCGCAATCCTGGCTTTGACCAGTCTGGATTTTCTGGGTTTAGGTGTACCACCAACAACCCCGAGCCTGGGTGAATTGCTGGCACAGGGAAAAGAGAACATCGAGGCATGGTGGCTGTCTTTAAGCGCATTCATCGTGCTGGTCGGCACGCTGATGCTGTTGATTTTTATTGGTGAGGCTTTGCGTGAAGCACTCGACACTAGAAAAAATTAAGATTAATTTTTTAATGAAAAATGAAAAATGAAAAATGAAAAATCTTTGCTAAGCGTTAAAGACCTTAGCGTATCGTTTAATACACAAAATGGTCTGGTAGATATCATAAACAATATTAGTTTTGATATTTATGCCGGCGAAAATCTGGCCATCGTAGGTGAGTCTGGTTCAGGCAAATCGGTCACTGCTTTGTCCTTGTTGCGTCTGCATGATGAAAAAAACACCGTTTACTCAGAAGATGCGCAAATCAATTTTCAGGGTAAAAATTTATTAACACTGAATGACAATGATATAAAAGATGTTCGCGGCAAAAATATCTCGATGATCTTTCAGGAACCGATGACATCATTGAATCCGGTATTTACTATCGGCCAGCAGATAGAAGAAGTGCTGACACTGCACCAAAATTTAAATAAGTCTGAGAGGCAGGACCGTGTTATCGAGTTGATGAATCGTGTCGGTATCCGCCAGCCTGAGCAAAAAGTAAAAGATTACCCGCATGCATTATCAGGCGGTCAACGTCAGAGGGTGATGATCGCGATGGCACTGGCGTGTGATCCGGTGTTGCTGATCGCAGATGAACCGACAACCGCACTGGACGTAACGATACAGCAGCAGATCCTGGACCTGCTGCACGAGATACAGCAAGACACAGGTATGTCGGTATTATTGATTACCCATGACCTGAACCTCGTACGTCGTTTTGCTAACCGTGTATGTGTGATGCATCAGGGAAAGATCGTTGAAACCAATGACACGGAAGTATTGTTTGCTAACCCGCAAAACGAATACACACGTTTTCTACTGGACAGTGAACCTGACAAGAAGATAGCAACGATAGCTGCAAGTTCTGATGTTGTATTAAGTGCAGAAAGTCTTCGTTGTTACTTTCCTATATTTAAAGGGTTTTTTAAACGAAAAGTCGATGAAGTGAAAGCGGTTGATGATATTACCTTGTCATTATGTTCAGGTGAGACATTAGGCATCGTTGGTGAGTCGGGCTCAGGAAAAACGACGCTGGGTTTGGCGTTATTCCGTTTGCTGGCATCAACCGGCAGTATCCAGTTTAAAAATCAGGATGTAACCGGCTTTAACGAAAAACGCATGCGGCCTTTACGCCGTCATTTTCAAATCGTGTTTCAGGATCCATTCTCATCTCTATCTCCAAGGTTAACCGTGCGTCAGATTATCGAGGAAGGTTTAAGATTGCACTTTCCTGAGCTGGACGCAAAGCAGCGTCTGATTAAAATAATCGCTACCCTGCAGGAAGTTGGCCTGGATGAGGATGTCTTATGGCGTTACCCCCATGAGTTTTCCGGAGGTCAACGTCAACGTATCGCCATCGCACGTACCGTCGTGCTTGAGCCTGATGTCATATTACTCGATGAACCGACCAGTGCACTGGATGTCTCCGTACAGAAACAGGTATTAGGTCTGCTGGCCGAACTGCAGGAAAAACGCCGGCTGAGTTATCTGTTTATCAGTCATGATCTACGTGTAGTGCGCGCCATGTCTCATCGTGTCATTGTTATGCGGCAGGGTAAGGTAGTTGAGCAGGGCGATGTTGATGAGGTGTTCAATAATCCGCAGCATGATTATACGCGTGAGTTAGCATCCGCTTCTTTGTACAATTAGTTATGTATTAATTGCTGATGCTGTGCTCTGCATAGAATCTAACTTAACAGGGAATGGGTTTCGTTATGATGAGAATCAGTTTTCGTAAGTACATCGTTTTTATTTTCATACCAATAATCGCAATTGCTGCATTACTTTATTATGTGGCGTCTAATAATGTGGAACAGTTTTTTGAACATGAAACTGAGCTTGCAGTAACCAGCATCAACAGTGCCGATACACTTATCCAGCAGTATCTTATAGGCCTCAGGCGAAATGTTGGTCATTTCGCATCAAATTACCAGGACGATCTGCAGCAGTTGGTTGATAAACCAGATGACAGTAAGCTGCATCAAAAAATCCGTGACTCGGTTGATATGTACTTTCCTGGTGCGGCAACGTTTACTATCGCTGATTCGCAAGGTAAAGTTTTACTCGATGATGTTGACACCTTAATCGGAAAAGGTTGTCGGGAAAATATCCGTTTATTCTCTATCAGTAGTCAGCAGTCCGATGCTCAGTTACGCATCCATTCCGACCGGTTAAATTATCATTTTGATATCATGCATGAAATGCGAACCACTGACGGCAGGGTAATGGTGTTTTTTGTGTCATTTGAGCCGCAGGATATTGCTAACTATATTTCTAATCTTCAGTTGCCGGGTCACCAGTTGCTGATCATCAAAAAAAATGCTGATTCATTGATCGAGGTGACAGAGCAGGGTGCGAGGGTAAAACTTGAGCGAGATAAAAATTTAATACCGAGCGAACTCGAACGGGTACTTGCAAAAAAAGACGTTACTAATACCTTGTGGCAACTTATTGATATAATTGATAAAGGTCGAATAAGTCAGGCTAAATCTATCGTTTTTCGTGACTTTGGTATTATCTTTAGCTCATTTGTTCTTGGTACTTTGCTGGCATTTATTACGATAATGAAGCATGAAAGGCTGCGTTTTCATGCTGAATCCAGGCTTGATAAGACCGCCTGACAAACTCTGAAGGGCGTTATTACGCCACTTTCTCTCTCTCTTTTGTAATACTTGACTGTTTTACTAGGTATTAGTAATATTAACCTACTAAATTAGTCAGGAATTCTGAGGTTTCTCAATGCGTTTATCAACCAAAGGGCGTTACAGTGTAACTGCCATGTTAGATCTTGCTATCCATGATAAGGCCGGGCCGGTGACATTGGCAGATATCTCCCAATGTCAGGGCATATCTTTGTCGTATCTGGAGCAACTGTTTGCCCGACTGCGCAAAAGCGGTCTGGTGAAAGGTGTGCGAGGTCCTGGAGGCGGTTACCGGCTGGCCCGACCGGCGTCTGAAATCAGTATTGCTGAAATCATCTGTTCTGTTGACGAAAATGTTGACGTTACCCGCTGTAAAGGTGAGGGTAACTGCCAGGATGGATCGAAATGCCTGACACATGAATTGTGGACAAGTTTAAGTAATAGATTGCATGAGTTTTTATCCGGTATAACACTGGCACAATTTGTCGAACGTCCCGGTATACCTGAGCTGTCAATGCAGCGAGATAAAATGATTGGCCGCTTTATCCTGGCAAAAAAACAGGCCGCAGCAATTAATCAAGGTGCGTTTAATCAAGATAATATCGTGCTCAATAAAGAGTTTATGAGGTAGTTATGGCATACGGCGAAAAAGTTCTGGATCACTATGAGAATCCAAGAAATGTCGGCAGTTTCGAAAATGACGACAATGTCGGTACCGGTATGGTCGGTGCCCCCGCCTGTGGTGACGTGATGAAGCTGCAGATTAAAGTTGATGGTGATGGTGTCATCGAAGATGCTGTATTTAAAACCTATGGCTGCGGTAGTGCGATTGCATCGAGTTCACTTTTAACGGAATGGGTAAAAGGCAAGACTCTGGACGAAGCAAAAGCCATAAAAAATACCGATATTGCGGAAGAGCTGGCTTTGCCGCCGGTAAAAATCCACTGCTCTGTACTGGCAGAAGATGCGATTAACGCCGCGATAGATGATTACAGAAAGAAAAACGTCTGAATCCACAAATAGTCTGATCATATAAAAAAGTCCGGTTTTCGGACTTTTTTTTGGTGTGCTTTTTAATGTCGTTGGTCTTTTGTCATTCGTCGTTAGTCCAGGAATCAGCAACTAAAGACAAACGACCATAGACCAAAGACGGCTTCAAATCAGGTATAATACGCGCCTTTATTTATTATTGAGGAATCCCTGTGCTTGAGTTATATCGTCAACACGTTGCTGAACGTGGAGCAGAAGGTTTACCGCCGTTAGCACTAGAAGCAAATCAGGTCGCTGAGCTGGTCGAATTGCTTAAAAACTGTCCCGCTGGTGAAGAAGAATTTTTAATTGATCTGCTGGTCAACCGTATCCCACCCGGTGTTGATCAGGCCGCTTACGTTAAAGCCGCATTTTTATCTGATGTTGCCAAGGGTAAAGTCAAATGTAATCTGATCGACGCCGTTCGGGCCACAGAGATTCTGGGTACCATGTTAGGCGGTTACAATATACAGCCGCTGATCGATCTACTCGATAATGAAACGACTGCTGATGCCGCAGCCAAAGCTTTATCTCACACCCTGCTTGTTTATGACGCATTTCATGATGTCGCAGAAAAGTCTAAATCGAATACTGCCGCAGCGACTGTGATTCGTTCATGGGCAGATGCGGAGTGGTTTACCTCTAAGCCAGCGTTGGCAAAAGAGATTACCGTCACCGTTTATAAGGTGCCGGGTGAAACCAATACGGATGATTTATCTCCGGCAACTGAAGCATGGAGCCGTCCTGATATCCCGCTACACGCCAAGTCCATGTTGATCACGAAGATGGACAAGCCTCTGGAAACGATTGAAGACTTAAAGAAGAAAGGCCACCCGATCGCTTATGTCGGTGATGTGGTCGGTACCGGTTCATCACGAAAATCAGCGATCAATTCGGTGCTCTGGTATATGGGTAACGCAATTCCTTTTGTGCCGAACAAACATGAAGGTGGTGTTGTTCTTGGCAGCAAGATTGCCCCAATCTTTTTTAATACCGCAGAAGATTCCGGTGCACTGCCGATCGAATGTGATGTCGATTCGATGCAGACAGGTGACGTTATTACCATACGTCCATTCGACGGTTTGATCGTCAATGAAGCCGGTGATGAATTATGTAAGTTTGATTTAAATCCTGCGACCATGGCGGATGAAGTACGTGCGAATGGACGTATCCCGTTGATCATCGGTCGCGGTCTAACGGATCGTGCGCGCAACTTTTTAAACGAAGGCCCATCTGATGTCTTCCTGAAACCGCAGGAAGGAAAAGAAACCGGTAAAGGTTATACCCAGGCACAAAAAATTGTCGGTAAGGCCTGCGGTGTAGAAGGTATTCGCCCGGGCACTTATTGTGAACCAAAAATGACCACGGTCGGTTCGCAGGATACTACCGGTGCAATGACCCGTGATGAGTTAAAAGAGCTTGCATGTCTGGGCTTTTCTGCAGACCTCGTCATGCAAAGTTTCTGCCATACTGCTGCATATCCGAAACCGGTCGATATAAAACTGCAGCACGAGCTGCCAGATTTCATGCAGACCCGTGCAGGTGTTGCTCTACGTCCCGGCGATGGCATCATTCATTCCTGGTTAAACCGTATGATCCTGCCCGATACAGTAGGCACGGGTGGTGATTCACATACACGTTTCCCGATGGGTATCAGTTTTCCAGCAGGTTCCGGTCTGGTTGCGTTTGGCGCAGCACTGGGTGTTATGCCGCTGGATATGCCTGAGTCGGTGCTGGTTCGCTTTAAAGGCGAGATGCAGCCGGGTATCACTTTACGTGACCTGGTCAATGCCATTCCTTACGTGGCAATTAAAAAAGGTCTGTTGACCGTTGAGAAAAAAGGCAAGAAGAATGTTTTCAACGGCCGAGTGCTTGAGATCGAAGGACTGCCTGAGCTGAAAGTTGAGCAGGCGTTTGAATTGTCTGATGCTTCGGCAGAACGTTCGGCAAATGGCTGTACGGTACATCTTGCAAAAGAGCCGATCATCGAATACATGAATTCAAACATCACATTGTTAAAATGGATGATCTCAAACGGTTACCAGGATAAGCGCACACTGGAGCGCCGCATCGTTGCCATGCAGGAATGGCTGAAAAATCCAGAGCTGATCTCACCTGATGCAGATGCAGAATATGCAGAAGTCATCGAGATCGATCTGAACGAGATCAAAGAACCGATACTTGCGTGCCCGAATGATCCTGATGATGTGAAAACATTATCGGATGTTGCCGGCGTCAATATCGATGAAGTATTTATCGGTTCGTGTATGACGAACATCGGTCACTATCGTGCGGCAGGAAATGTACTGAGCAAAGTAAGCAGTCTGCCAACACGCATGTGGATCGTACCGCCAACAAAAATGGATGAACGTCAGTTGATGGAAGAGGGTATATACAATATCTTTGGCCGCGCGGGTGCGCGAACAGAACTTCCCGGATGTTCACTCTGTATGGGCAACCAGGCACGTGTAGCGGATAACGCGACCGTGGTTTCCACCTCGACACGTAATTTCCCTAACCGTTTAGGTGACAATGCAGATGTGTATCTTGCATCTGCCGAATTAAGTGCAGTTGCTGCAACATTGGGCCGAATTCCTACTGTGAAAGAATATATGGAAGGCGTTAAAGACATCGAACCTATGTCGGCTGAAATATACCGTTACCTGAATTTCCATCTATTGCCAGAGTATCAACAGGTGGCCGATGAAGTGAAAGTTAAGCTTTCATAGATAGTTGCCAGAATGTTTAAAACATTAATGTTTATCGCGATTGGTGGAGCGTTTGGTGCGATGATGCGTTTTTTGTCACAGGCGACTATCTATGAGCTTGTCGGTAAAACATTTCCATACGGCACCTTGTTCGTCAACGTGACCGGTTCATTTTTAATAGGACTGTTATCTATTTTTCTTGTAGAGAAATTTAACTTAAGTGCTGAGTGGCACCTGGCGATTCTGGTCGGCGTATTAGGTTCGTTTACCACGTTTTCGACTTTTTCACTCGAAACTCTGGTGCTGCTCGAACAGGGTGACTCGTTCAAAGCGATGGCAAATATTTCATTAAGCATCGTTTTATGTATCGGTGCTGTCTGGGCGGGCGCTTTGCTTGCCAAACAGCTGGTATAACCAAAAATAATTTATAGACTATGTTAGATCCTAAACTTATACGCTCAGATTTAAACGCGGTTGCCGAGCAGCTTAAAAAAAGAAACTTTGAGCTTGATGTGGTAGCGCTGGAAAGCCTGGAAAGTAAACGCAAAGCTTTCCAGGTTGAAACAGAAGCTTTTCAGAACGAAAGAAATACCAAATCAAAATCGATCGGTAAAGCGAAGGCTGCCGGAGAAGATATCCAGCCATTACTGGATGAAGTTGCCGGGCTGGGTGAAAAGCTGGATTCAGCCAAGTCTGATCTTGCCGTTGTCCAGCAGCAGATCGATGCCATCATCATGGGGATTCCCAACCTGTTGCATGACTCTGTGCCAGAGGGTAAAAGTGAAGATGATAATCTCGAGATTCGGCGCTGGGGTGAACCCAAGTCTTTTGATTTTGATGTGAAAGATCATGTCGATCTGGGCGCGGTTAACGGCTGGCTGGATTTTGATACCGCAAGTAAATTAACCGGCTCTCGTTATGTTGTTATGCACGGCCAGATGGCAAAACTGCACCGTGCTTTGATCCAGTTCATGCTGGACGTGCACACCAACGAACACGGTTATACCGAAGTCTACGTGCCTTATATCGTAAATAGCGAAAGTCTTAAAGGTACCGGTCAGTTGCCCAAGTTTGAAGAAGATCTGTTCTGTGTCGATAAAGAAGCAGGGCATTACCTTATTCCGACGGCCGAAGTGCCGGTTACTAACATCGCGCGAGATGAAATTCTAGACGCATCGATGTTGCCGTTAAAACTGACCAGCCATACCCCCTGTTTCCGTTCTGAAGCCGGTTCATACGGCAAAGATACACGGGGTATGATCCGTCAGCACCAGTTTGATAAAGTTGAGATGGTACAGATGGTAAGCGCAGACAAAGCGTGGGATACCCTGGAAGAGTTAACCCTGCACGCAGAGACTATATTGCAGAAACTGGAGCTGCCATACCGCACCGTCGTTTTATGCAGCGGTGATGTTGGTTTCTCTGCAGCAAAGACCTATGACCTCGAAGTCTGGCTGCCGGGTCAACAAGCTTATCGTGAGATTTCGTCTTGCAGCTGTTTCGGTGATTTTCAGGCGAGAAGAATGCAGGCTCGCTGGCGTAACCCGGAAACCAACAAGCCGGAGTTATTAAATACGGTTAACGGTTCAGGCCTGGCAATCGGTCGTACACTGGTCGCTGTACTGGAAAACTACCAGCAAGCGGATGGCAGTATACTGATACCTGAAGTGCTAAAATCCTATATGGGTGGTTTGCAAAAACTACAAGCTTGATTCTTCCGCGAATAAACGCAACTAAAAAACACTATTTAGCTTTTCTTTGCGTTCATTTGCGTTCATTTGCGGATAAAATAGGTTTTTAGTTTTTATTCGAAACATCTTACTCCTATGAAAAATCTACCGGACAATTTATATAGCGTAGATTCTGTCGTGCGACTCGAACAAGTTGCGATCAATCAATTCGGCATCCCCGCATACGAATTAATGAAACGGGCAGGCGAGGCTGTCTTCCAGGTTTTAAAGACAAACTATCCCCAACAAAAAAAAGTACTGGTTTTATGTGGCGCAGGCAATAATGCCGGTGATGGTTACGTGGTCGCCAGACTCGCCAAACAAGCGGGTTTTGATGTTAGTGTGATCAGTTTGATCGATCCTGCAGCGTTAAAAAATGAAGCGCTGCTGGCATATCATGACTGGCAGAGCATTGCTGAGAATACCGCTGCTAATAAATCTTTAATCGATGAGACTGATATTATTATCGATGCTTTATTAGGCACCGGGCTCACACGAGAAGTTTCTGCCGAGTGGTCCGACTGGATCACCGCCGTCAACAGGTCAGCCAGACCGGTTATTGCTATTGATGTACCATCAGGTTTAATTGCAGACACGGGTGTTATTGCTGGCAATGCCATTCAAGCTGATCAGACAGTGTGTTTTATCGGCCTAAAACAGGGCATGTTTACAGCGCAGGCAAAAGATGTCTGTGGTGAAATAGTTTTTGATGATCTTGCATTACCTGATGAGGTGTATTCTCTTGTTGGGGCTGATGCGCGATTAGTAAAATCGATCGATTATTCGATATTGCCAAAACGAAAACCGTCATCAAATAAGGGGAATTTTGGTCACGTCCTGATCGTTGGTGGTAATACTGGAATGCCTGGTGCGGTAATACTGGCAGCAAAAGCGGCATTACGCACAGGTGCGGGTTTGGTTACGATACTTACGGTTGCTTCAAATCTGGAAGCCATCAGTTCTGCAGTCCCTGAAGCGATGGTTAAATCGTGTGATGAAAACTCTATAATAGAAATATTAACGGCCTCATTTATTAAAAATGTGACACATGTGGCAATTGGTATGGGCTTGGGCCAGGATGGCTGGTCACTGGCATTATTACGTTTTTGCGCGCAGTTAAATAAGCCTATATTGATCGATGCTGATGCCTTAAATTTAATCGCCAGACAAGATATTACAATTAAATCCTGCCTGGTAGTGACGCCGCACCCGGGTGAGGCGGCACGTTTATTATCAGATGAAATAGCATTAAGCAGTACAGAAATCCAGAAGGATCGGTTTGCGGCGGCAAAACGATTATATGATTTGTTTCGTGATTCTGAAACCTGTGTCGTCATACTAAAAGGCTCTGGAACAATAGTATTTGACGGCCATACAGTTAAGATCTGTTCGCTTGGAAATGCGGCAATGGCTGCACCAGGTATGGGAGATGTCTTGAGTGGTATCGTTATCGCATTGATGGCACAGGGTATCAATATCAGTGCTGCCGCAGAGTTAGCTGTCTGTTTGCATGCGTCAGCCGCTCAATCTGTTACCCAGGATAGAACACGCGGCTTACTGGCGTCAGATGTTATAAGTGAACTGGTAAATGTATTACAGTGAACAGAATTATAGAGAGCAGGCCGTTGCAAAACAAAAAAATCTTTCTGGCAGATGAATCGCAGCAAATTGCCCTGGCTTCAGTCGTTGCTAAACATCTAAAAACATCCTTTGTTATGTTGTTGAAAGGTGATCTTGGTGTAGGCAAAACAACCTTTGCAAGGGGATTTATTCAGGCCAGTGGTTTTGATGGTGTGGTTAAAAGCCCAACGTATACACTGGTCGAGCCATATCCGATCAGTAATAATCGAATGTGTTATCACTTTGATCTGTACCGTCTGTGTGACCCTGAAGAACTGGAATTCACCGGGGCCAGAGATTATTTCAACGAAAATGATGTCTGTCTGGTGGAGTGGCCAGAAAAAGCGGAAGGATTTTTGCCTCCCGCTGACTGGATCTGCGAGTTTAGTCACCTGAATGAAGGCAGAAATTTAGCTGTTTCTGCGTTGTCAGGCAAGGGTGAAGAACTTATGTTACAGGTCTTTTCTGATTTTTAACTATAACAAAGTAACGTATCTATCTAAAATATATAAAAAAATGCTTGCATTATTTATATATTTTGCCACAATAGAATTACACGAAGCCTATAAAGCATAAATTGGCTTGGGGCGAGATGATAGTATTGCCATAGCTTATGGACCAATAATGATTAAAAATGATCGTCGAAAATTTTTAAAAAGCTTAGCTGGACTCAGTGGTCTGGCTGCTTCTGCTGTGCCTGGACTGGTGTCGGCAAAGTCGACTGCTGCGCAGGTTAATGATATTCGGCTAGCGAAAAAAAGTGGTTATGTTCGACTGGTTTTTGACCTTGACGGTATAGCTGATCATTCTATTTTCGCATTACACGGTCCTGAACGTGTTGTGCTTGATATTAAAAATGCAAAAATGCCGCATGGTATGGTCGATCAGTTGCAGGCAAATTCATTGATTCGCAGTATTCGCAGCGGTGTTAGAAATGATAAAGACCTGCGCGTGGTGTTTGATCTAAGCAAAGAAGTTTCGCCGCGCAGTTTTCTGTTAGCGCCATCAGGCACCTCTGGTCATCGTTTAGTCATTGATTTACACAATAAAAAGAGCAAGTCAGCCAAACTTAAAGCTGCAAGCAAACGTGATGTCATTATCGCGATTGATGCCGGCCATGGTGGCCGAGATCCAGGCGCTACCGGCCGTTCTGGTACTCACGAAAAAATTATTACTTTGCAGATTGCGAAACGTCTGGAAAAAGATATAAATGCACAGCGCGGCATGAAGGCCGTGCTCATCCGCAAGAATGACCGCTATATGAGATTGCGTGATCGTATTCATAAAGCGCGTAATGCACACGCTGATATGATGATTTCGCTGCATGCAGATTCATTCCCCGATCCCCGTGCTCGTGGTTCGTCTATCTATGCCTTATCCGTTGATGGCGCCAGTTCTGAAACAGCAAGAATGCTTGCTGAAAAGGAAAATGCCGCAGATCTGTTGTTCGGCGATGTCGATTTAGCTATAGAAGACCAAATGGTTAAAGAGGTCTTGTTTGATCTGTCATTGACCGGCACCATCGAATCAAGTCTGGACATCGGTGGTGAGATATTAGGGCAGTTGAGGTCGGTAAACCGTGTGCATAAGAAAAAAGTGCAGCAGGCCGGTTTTGCTGTGTTGAAAGCACCTAATATACCATCGGTTTTGCTGGAAACCGCTTTCATCTCTAATCCCAGAGAAGAAAAGAATTTACGCAGCGCTTCGCATCAGAAAAAAGTCTCAAAAGCGATCACACGCGGCGTGAATAAGTATTTCTCACGTAAAGCACCGCCGGGTACCTGGCTGGCATCATCAGAATGTGATTATGCTGTGTGTGACGGAGATAATGTAGCAACGATTGCAAATAA
>JADFWF010000301.1 GCA_015222965.1 Pseudomonadota bacterium
CGCCGTTAACAATAATTAAGGCTTTCCTCTGTGGACCTCTGCGCTCTCTGCGGTTTAATGTTTTGACTTCCGCTTATGGCCGTAAGCGGCACTTTCTTAGACTTAATAAATGCTAGTTATTTCCAATGCGCTTCAACAATCTTGATGACTGGCTAGCCTGGCAGGAAAGCCTCAATCCCAAAGAAATTGATCTTGGCCTCGACCGTGTAAACCGTGTGTTAACACAGGCCGGGTTATCTAGTTCCTTTAACTGCCCGCTGATAACAGTGGCCGGTACTAATGGCAAAGGTTCAGTTGTTGCCGTACTCGAAGCGATAGCCAAAGCGGCCGGCCTGAAAGCCTGCAGTTATACTTCTCCACACATTTTTCAATATAACGAACGCATCAAAATAGATGGCCGTGCTGTCGATGATAAAACCTTGTGTGAAGCTTTTCAGCGTATCGATCAGGCGCGTGGCGACCAGGTTGGTAGTGATGCGGCGCTGACTTATTTTGAATTTGGCACGCTCGCTGCCATAGATCTGTTTTTCCGGGAGCAGCCTGATCTGATCATCCTGGAAGTGGGTTTGGGTGGTCGGCTTGATGCTGTCAATGTCATGGAAGCGGATGTCTGCGTATTAACATCGATAGCGATAGATCATGTTGACTGGCTGGGTGACGACCGGGAGTTAATCGGTCGTGAAAAAGCGGGCATTTTTCGGCAAGGAAAACCGGTGATCTGCGGCGAACCTGAACCACCACAAAGTGTTATCGCTGAAGCTGAGAAAAAACACTGCGAGTTTTTGCTTGCGGGGCGCGATTATGATGTCATCGCTGGTGGTGAAGGGGGGAGTGAGCGCTGGTTACTTAAAAGTAGCTATGGTGATATGACAGCTCTCCCTGTGCCTAATCTCACTGGTGAATTTCAGAAATTCAATGCAGCGACGGCAATCCTTGCGTTACAGCTTTTACAGTCAAAAGATCTGCTGGCTTCGCGTTATGATCTTGCAAAAGCGGCAGGCACCGCATTAACTCAAATTGAGCTGGCGGGCCGCTTTCAGAAAATTAATAATAAACCCCAGGTTTTTGTCGATGTCGCGCATAACCCGCATGCCGCAGAGGCACTGTCATCACAGCTAAAACTAACCGCCACTGGTAAAGGTAAGACCTGGGCTATAGTGGCGATGCTGGCCGATAAGGATTTAGCGGGTGTGCTGAAAAAAGTGTCTGCAGATATCGATGCCTGGTGTTTTGCCAGCCTGGAAAATATCCCGCGTGGGCTGGCGGTTGAGGATTTATTTGAATCATTGCCAGATGATTTGTTTGCGCATGCAGAGGCTGTAATCACTGAGGAAAATCGGCACGATTTAGCATTAAATCAGTGTACAATGCTGTCTGAAACGGTCCTGCTGACGTCGAGTGTAGAAAAAGCCTGCGATACAGTGCTGTCCAGAGTTGATGGCAATGACCGCGTTATAATTTTTGGCTCTTTCTATACGGTTGCTGAAGCGATGAAATCTAAAACTATGATGAAGTTAAATAACTGATGGAAGCACCTCTTCAACAACGTGTAGTCGGTGCCATTGTCCTGGTCACACTGGGTGTGATATTTATACCAGCCCTGCTCGATGGTTCTGGTTATAAATCTCGACAGGTTCAGGATATAGAGATCAAGGAAAAACCTGAGTTTTCATCGTTGAGCCAGAAAAAAGTCAAACCTGTTCCAACACCGTTACAAGAGAACAGAAAAGAACAGGAAAAAGTTCAACAGGCGGATCCAAAACAGGCATACAAAAAGCCGGTCAAAACCTTCGCTTTACAGGTAGGTACGTTTGGCAGTAATAAAAATGCTGTAAAAATGCGTGATGATATGAGAAAAGCCGGTTATACAGCTTTTGTATTTAAATCTACCGCTAAAGGCAAAACCAGTTACAAAGTAAGGATCGGTCCGGAACTGGAACGCAGTCTTCTAGAGAAGATCAAAAAAGATATTAAAAAATCAAAGAAAATTGACGGTTACGTTGTTAATCATCCGTAGTTGATAATGATCGGATGGCTGTTTACGGCCAGGAAGAGAAGTTGGCAGTTTGCAGTTGGCAGTCATCAGCTAAAAACAAAAAGACTAAAAACCTGTTTTCTCAGCGGCGCAGACGATGGGCTTTGCTTTTACTGCCAACTGATGACTGCAAACTGCCAACTTCTCTTAAGGCTCGACACCGGGCATTTAACCAATTAAACAGAAACTTAGCAGTTTTTTCAGACTAAGTTTTCACAAAGCTGACAACAGCGTATAATACCCATTTAGAAAAACACATGTGAACTTCATGACAGTCGTAGACGTAGTCGTAATATTTGTAATTTTCCTTTCCGCCTTGTTTAGTTTGATCCGTGGGTTTGTCAAAGAAGCTATTTCATTGGCGACCTGGATTATCGCTATCTGGCTGGCTGCAACCTTCGCGCCAAAACTGGCAGCCGCATTACCTGGCAGTATCGAATCTGAAGCCGTACGTCTAGCCATCGGTTTTGGCGTATTGTTCGTGTTGACCCTGGTGGTCGGCGCTATCGTTAATACCCTGGTCAATCAGGTGGTGAAGAAAACCGGGCTCTCGAGTGCAGACCGTATCTTTGGTGTGGCATTTGGTATCTTACGCGGTGGCTTAATAATTATTGTTTTCGTTGTAATTGGCGGCATGACGCCATTACCTGATGCAGAATGGTGGCAGTCATCAATATTACTGCAGTGGTTTGAAAGCACCGCCATGGTCATTCAGGAATATATTCCGCAAGACCTGAATCTTTCTTATTAACCTTTGAGCTAGCTCGGACTTTTCATATGTGTGGTATTACCGGTATTGTTGCGCATAGCGCTGTTAACCTGGATTTATATGAATCATTGTCAGTTTTACAGCATCGTGGACAGGATGCGGCCGGCATAACGACCTGGGAAGGCGGCCGTTTTTACATGAAAAAAGGCAACGGCCTGGTACGTGATGTGTTCTATAAAAAGCACATGCAGCGCCTGCCGGGAAAGATGGGCATCGCCCATGCACGTTACCCGACGGCCGGCACTTCTTCATCCGCTGAAGCACAACCACTCTATGTCAATTCTCCCTATGGCATCGCGCTGGCGCATAACGGAAATCTTACCAATGCAGACCAGCTTAAAGATGAACTGTTTCAGACAGAATTAAGGCACTTAAATACCGATTCAGACAGTGAAGCGCTGCTCAATATATTTGCCCATGAACTGCAGTTAACCGCCAAGCCAGATTTTGATCACGAAGATATATTTACCGCGGTGGAAGGTATCCATCGTCGCTGTATCGGTGGTTATTCTGTTATCGCGATGGTCGCCGGCAAAGGCATCGTTGGTATCCGTGACCCCCATGGAATCCGTCCCCTGTGTTTCGGTGTTCGTGAGACTGAACAGGGCGTTGACTATATGATCGCTTCGGAGAGTGTGGCATTACAGGCGCAGGGGTTTGAGCTGGTGCGTGATGTGGCACCGGGTGAGGCCATCTTCATCAGTGAACAGGGTGAATTGTTTGATAAGCAGTGTGCACAAGATCCTGTACTGTCTCCCTGTATTTTTGAATATGTCTATTTTGCCCGCCCTGATTCTATCATTGACGGGGTTTCAGTTTATAAGGCACGCTTGCGCATGGGGCAGACGCTGGTCCAGAAAATTTTGCGTGAGATGCCTGATCACGATATCGATGTGGTTATCCCGATTCCCGACACCAGTCGAAGTACTGCTCTGGAAGTGGCTTATCATCTAAACGTTAAATACCGAGAAGGTTTTATCAAAAACCGGTATATCGGCAGGACTTTTATCATGCCGGGTCAGCAAGAGCGTAAAAAATCGGTGCGCCAGAAATTAAACCCGATAGAGCTGGAGTTTGCCGGTAAAAATGTTCTGCTGGTCGATGATTCTATCGTCCGTGGCACCACATCCAAACAGATCGTACAGATGGCACGCGAGGCCGGTGCTAAAAAAGTCTACATGGCGTCTGCCGCACCGCCTGTGAGGCACCCGAATGTTTATGGCATCGACATGGCATCACATGAAGAATTTGTCGCGCATAACAGAACTGTTGAAGAGATCACTGAGATCATCGGTGCTGACTGGCTGATCTATCAGGATCTTGAAGATCTAATTAAAGCGGTACGTAAAGGCAATGAAACCATAACAAACTTCGACTGTTCATGCTTTGATGGCATTTATGTCACGCAGGATATCGATGAAGCTTACTTTAAGCGTTTATTTGATAAACGAAATGATGCGGCTAAACAGAAAAACAATAACGTAGTCGCTGGACAATTATAAGTCTAACCTGTGTTACCCGGATCAAGCCGCTGTTTTATTTCGATGATCCGTGGCAGTCGCTGTCACTACAGGCGCGGCAGTACCATGTGAATAACACCTATCGTAATTTAGAGTGTGCATCATTTTTTTCTCCGTTTAATTTTTATTGTACTGGAACCAGCCCCATAGATTGCGCCAGCAAACCCATCGCAAGCATCAGCCAGATAAGTACACCTAAAACGATCAAAAGGTAATTCCACAGGCTGTATCTGTGGTTCAAATATCCCAGCATGTCATTGTTAATACGGTTGACCGTCGCCTGTACTACGACTAGCGGATAAACGCTTAACAAAAAAATAATCAGCGAGGTGATGAATATGCCAGAACTCGGCAGGTCTTCCAGCAAGCTGGTATTTAAATATATTGGGTCAATGATGTTGCTGATAATGATTGCGCCGACAAAAATAGTGGCAAGGATGTTGGCATTAAATCGGTGCTTCTGCGGCAGATTCCCCGCGCAGTTGTTAATGCGATTAAACAGTGAATGCGTGAAAAAGATCGAGAAAATTGCGCGCAGGACAGGAAAGATTTTTTTGTCGATTTTACTTTGCTGCAGTTTCCAGTTTTTATAGAACCAGTAAATTCCGTATAAGCCAAAACTGAGTATGTATAAAGTTATAAGCTTATCTTCTGATACAGGAAAAAATCCAACCGTATTGCCGGGGGAGGTATCTTCCTCAGCAGTTTGATCCTCAGCCTGATACTGCGCTGATCTGAACTCTGTGTCAGTTTCGTTCATGAAATGTTCTCACGTCCGCAGTCATATTATCAGGCAGTTTAACAGGGTTCCGCGATAGCTTTTTTATAAGGGCGATTCTATTTAATATAAGCTATTGATTATACTTTCAACTGTGTGATACTTTGGCTTCATAGAAGCAGGGTAATAATGTGAATTCAATCAGTATCAATGTAACACAACAGCAGCTGCGCCTGCTGGATGAAGAGGGTAACTTGCTTCACCAGTACCCGGTTTCGACTTCGAAATACGGTACCGGCAGTGAAAACGGTAGTGAAAAAACGCCATTGGGTCTGCATCGTATCAAGGAAAAAATGGGTGGTGCTATGCCGATAAATGAAGTGTTTATCGGCCGTATCCCTCATGGCAATCTGGAAGAGTGCACACAACGCGGTGTTGATTTACCTGATGACATCATCATGAGCCGCATCCTGTGGCTGGAAGGTATGGAGCCTGGGCGTAATCAGGGCGGTTATGTGGATACCTATCAACGTTATATTTATATTCATGGTACCAATCATGAAGAGAGTATAGGGACGCCTTCTTCTATCGGCTGTGTCCGAATGTGCAATGAGGATGTGGTCGATTTGTTTCGACTGGTCGAAGTAGGCAGTGAAGTGCTCATAGAAGAGTAACTTAAGAAGAATAGCTGCAGGAAGAGTAGCAGCGGTAAGAATAGTTAACAGGTTTAGATGATGACAGATAAAGACAACGAAGTAGATGTATCCGGCTTAAGTTTTTCGACACGCGCGGTGCGTGAAGGCCAGGTGCGTACTAATGAAAACGAGCACAGCGAACCAATATTTCCAACATCCAGTTATGTGTTTGCCTCGGCTGCAGAAGCTGCCGCAAGATTTTCCGGCGAAGTACCGGGGAATATTTATTCGCGTTTTACAAATCCGACAGTAAGAACGTTTGAGAAGCGACTGGCATCACTGGAGATGGCTGAGTGCTGTGTGGCTACCGCATCAGGTATGTCAGCGATTACCGCAACAATATTCGGCCTGCTGAAAACAGGCGACCATATCGTTTCCTCTCGCAGCATATTTGGTACCACGACTGTCCTGTTACAAAATATCGTTGCAAAGATGGGCATCGATACCACGTTTGTAGAACTGCCAGACCTGTCGGCATGGGAAACAGCCATAAAACCAGAAACAAGATTACTGTTTCTGGAAACACCGTCTAATCCTTTACTGGAATTAGTTGATATCGCTGCACTGGCTGAAATCGCACATAAACATGGCTGCCTGTTAGCCGTGGATAATTGCTTGTGCACGCCTGCTTTGCAACAGCCCATACTGCTGGGCGCCGATATAGTTATTCACTCGGCCACGAAATATATCGATGGTCAGGGACGCTGCATGGGCGGTGCAGTATGCGGTACTAATGACGTGGTTGGAGAAGGTGTCTTTGGTTTCTTGCGCAGCGCAGGTCCTACGATGAGCACCTTTAATGCCTGGGTGTTTTTAAAAGGTCTGGAGACATTGAAGCTGCGTATGCAAGCACATTCGGCTGCCGCACAGGAACTCGCCGAGTGGTTGGAACAATTGCCTGAGGTTAGCAGAGTCTATTACCCCGGACTGGGAAGTCACCCGCAGCACGCGCTGGCTAAAACACAGCAGTCTGCTTTTGGCGGCCTGGTATCGTTTGAGTTAAATGGCGGCAAAGAAGAAGGCTGGCGTTTGATCGATGCCACCGAACTGCTTTCCATTACCGCGAACCTGGGCGATACAAAGACCACCATTACTCATCCGGCAACCACAACGCATGGTCGTCTGACGCCTGAGCAGCGTACAGAGGCGGGTATATC
>JADFWF010000302.1 GCA_015222965.1 Pseudomonadota bacterium
AATAAAGGCCTGTATGACGGTCTTGATCTCGACGGCAGTAACAGCAATGCCGCACTGGCCACGCTGACACAAACCCCTGTGATCCTTGTTTTAAATGCCAGGGGCATGACCCGGGGCATCGCGCCATTGATACTGGGCTATCAGGCATTCGATAAAAATGTTTCCATCAAAGGCGTCATCCTTAATCGCCTTGGCGGCTCACGCCATGAGAGCAAATTACGCAATGTCATCGAGCATTACACCGATGTCGAAGTCGTTGGCGCGATACATAATGATCAACGGTTTGATATCGATGAACGCCACCTTGGTCTGGTACCCGGCCACGAAGACCCTTTCTGCACACAGAAAATTGATCTGTTAGCCGATGCAGTTAATGATCAGGTCAATCTGGACGCTGTGTTGAACATTGCCGGACGGACGGACGAATTGCCTGCAGTCGATACAAAGATTGAAGTTCAAACAGACAAACATGAAAAAGACATAAAACTTGGACTGGTTCGCTGTTCTGCCTTTGGTTTTTATTACCCCGATGACCTGCAAGCACTGCAGGATGCGGGTGCCGAGATAATAGAGATCGACCCATGCCATCAGACTGAATTACCTGAGATAGATGCATTATTCATCGGCGGCGGCTTCCCAGAAACCCACATGAATGAGCTGGAAGCAAACAAAAACTTACGTACATCGATAAAATCAGCCATCGACAGTGGCATGCCCGCCTACGCCGAATGCGGCGGATTGATGTACCTGGCCCGCTCTATCCAGTGGAATAAAGAGTCCTGTGAGATGGTCGGCTGTATCGATGCCGATATTGTTATGGAAAAAACCCCACAGGGCCGCGGTTACGTACAATTACAGGAAACAGTGAATAATCCGTGGCCACAGGTAGACCCTGAGGCACCATCCTGGGAATCCGCTAAAATAATCAATGCCCACGAATTTCACTATTCCCATTTTAAAACGGTCGATAAAAATGTACAATTTGCCTTCCATGTAAAACGTGGCACCGGAATCAACGGCAAATCCGATGGTTACGTATACAAAAACCTGCTGGCTACTTACACCCACCAGCGCAACACATGGAACAACCCCTGGGCCCAACGATTTATGGATTTTGCCAGAACTTGTATAGCGGATAATGAAGTCCTTAAAAAACAGACAAACATCTAAAGACTATGATCACAATAACTCCAGCTGCAGCTGCACAAATAAAACTCTCTGCTGATCAGGGAAAGGCCGAAGGCATGGCTCTGCGTATTGCTGCATCACGCAATGATGATAACAGCATCCACTACGGCATGGGCTTTGATGATAGCAAAGAAGATGACGTTACTGTCACTGCCGAAGATATAGAGATTGTCTTATCTGCTTCCAGTGCTGAACTATTGAAAGATACCACTATCGATTTCGTTGAACTTGAACCGGAAAAATTCCAGTTTATCTTCATGAACCCGAACGACCCGAACTATAAGCCGCCAGCAGAATAGTCTGCTTACATCACAGATATTCTATGGCTGAGTCATCATTATTCGAATGGAGTCCTTCGTCTCTTACACTGTTGTATCGAATAACCAGTGCCTTAAGTTCCGCCCACGAAAAAAAACAGGTCCTTCATGACTTTCTTGTTCTATTAAAACAGCACTTTAATGCCGGGGCCGGTTCCATACAGCTGATCACTGATGATGGCCTGATGGATCTGGTTTCTTATTTCGGCATTACCGAAAAACAGGCCAACAGTATTCAACATGCACCGATCGATGGCCACCTGTTCAGTTTCGAAACTGACGTCATCGATGAAATTCAGATACGCCAGAACGAACTGGATATAGACACACTGCCGCCAAAACAGCTGTGCATCCCCGTGCGTTTTAAAATCCGAACGCTTGGCGTAATCAATCTTTTTGTCGATAACAAAATAGATATCAATGAAGAACTTGCTTATCTACTACTTTCTCTGGGTGCACATCTAGGTGAATTTTTTGAACGCACTCACATAGAGAAAAAAAATCGCCAGCAGATAATCAAAGAAGAGCGCAACATCATAGCAAACGAATTACATGATTCGCTGGCTCAGACCCTGGCTTCACTGCGTTTTCAGGTACGGATTCTCGATCAGAGTCTACAACTTGTCGGTGATTTCATGGCGTTCAAAACCATCGAAGCGGTAGAACATGCACTTGATGAAGCGACCACCGATCTGCGTGAACTTATCGCCCACTGCCGTGTACCCATCGAACAGCAGGGGCTAGTTCCGGCAGTAAAACGTGCGGTAGAAAAATTCCGCAAAGATACCGGTATTCACATCCTGTTACAGTGCGAAGAACAAACGCTGTCATTACCTTCAAATATAGAGCTTAATGCCTACCGGATAGTCCAGGAAGCGCTCACCAATGTAAAAAAACACGCCAATGCCTATATCGTGCGCGTATTATTAAGCCGTGACCATGATGGCAATATCCGTATTTTGATAGAAAATGACGGCAAAGGCTTTGACCAGAGCAAGATACAAAGTTCAGAAGGTGAACACCTTGGACTGACTATCATGAAAGAGAGAGCCAGACATCTTGGCGGTGAATTAAAAATCGAGAGTGAACCCGATGAGGGAACCCGTGTCGAGCTTTGTTTCAGATATAAGGACACTTCCGACGATTCGTGATAAATTCCATGTTCCACTAAAATATGCTTGGAAATTTATTTCCCCACAAATAATAATATGCGCGTAATAATCATTGATGACCATGCCCTGTTTCGAGACGGACTCAAAGGCCTGCTCGAACAGCGAAGTATTGATGTCGCCGGTGTCGCCGCCGACGGTAAAGAAGGTATAGAACTGGCCAAACAGATTCAACCCGACATCATCCTGCTGGATCTGCGCATGCCAAACATGGGCGGCTTAGACACGCTGCCGGTATTACGTAAAGAATTACCGAGCATCCCTGTGGTCATGCTAACCACCAGCAACGACGAAAGTGACCTGATCAAAGCCCTACGCACCGGTGCCCAGGGTTACCTGCTGAAAGATATGGAACCTGAAGAGCTGGTCGGTGCCCTGCGCGATATAGAAAACGGCAAAAATGTCGTCGCCGCTGACCTGACCGATGCCCTGGCCAGAATGGTACAGGGTGAAACCCCGATGGATGACGACGAAGGTCCCTTCTCTGAACTGACGCCTCGCGAAACTGAAATTCTCTGCCTGCTCGCTGAAGGACAGAGCAATAAACTTATTGCCAGAAATCTCGGCATTTCCGACGGTACCGTCAAATTACACGTAAAAGCTATCCTCAGAAAACTAAGCATACATTCACGCGTAGAAGCAGCGGTCATGGCTGTCGAACACGGTTTACGCCATAAAAATAAAGAAAAGAATTAAAAAAGCTTATTGTCCACAGATAAGCATAAATAAAAGCTTTATTTCATGTAGGTCGGGCATTGCCCGACAGCAATTACAGTTGTTACTCATTAAATGGCGGGCAATGCCCGCCCTACGAAAGATTTGTTTGTTTTTTAATTTGTGTATATTTGCGTTCATCTGTGAACAAAAATAATTTATCTGGAAAACGAAGGCCAATCATGAAAACATTCAAAGAGATCGTCGCTGAAGCCAGCAAAACTATCACCGAACTCATGCCCTGGGATGTAGAAGAGCGCATCAAAGAAAACAAAGACCTGATGATCGTCGATATCCGCGAAGAATGTGAATTTTCAAGGTTTCATATCAAAGGCTCTATGCTGGTACCACGAGGCATACTGGAATCCGCCTGTGAAGAAGAATACGAAGACGCCATCCCTGATCTGGTCGATGGTCGCGACAAAGAAATTGTTGTCATCTGCCGCTCTGGCTTACGCAGTGTATTGGGAACGCAGATGCTGCAGATGATGGGTTTTAGCAATATCAGTTCGATGCAAACCGGTCTGCGCGGCTGGAATGATTATGAGTTACCGCTGTATGATATAGAGAAGAAAGAGCTGGATCCTGATGATGTTGAGGAAATGTTATCCGCTGGTTTTTGTTCGGCGTTCATGCATCCAGATCGCCGCACCATCGTCGCTTAACTTTTATTTTACTGTTTTTTGTAGGAGCGGAAACTTGTTCCGCGATTTAGGTTTAACTTAAGTTGTTTGAGTTAGGGATAGGTTGAGCGATATTTACTGTTGGTGGGTTAGTTAGGCATTGCGGTATTCGCACCGCAGGCGAGGCACTTTTTTTCTACAGCCAAAAAAAGTACCCAAAAAAGGCCGTCGCTACGCCTGGCACCCCTGTAAAAGGCACAGGGGTTCCCATTGAGGCATGACGGGTAACATGCTGCGCCAGTACACACCCTCGTAAAAGGCACGAGGGCTTAGACAGCTGGCACAGAAAACCCATGTTAGCCAGCAGTTCTCAATGG
>JADFWF010000303.1 GCA_015222965.1 Pseudomonadota bacterium
CGACCTTCCAGATCAACTGCACTGAGGGTATAGGGGTTACCAAACTGTCGTAACCATCTTTGGCCATCAGCCGGTTCATCTTTATAATCAAGACCGACAATATCCACAAGATTCATATTAGCTAAACGGGTGATAACCTTGTGTTCAGCACGACAGGAAACACACCATGAAGCCCATACATTTAATATCCAGACTTTACCCTTAAAATCTTCAGGGGAAAAATTAGCCGATGAGTTATGTAACTGCGGCAAATCAAAAGCCGGTGCTACTTTACCAATCAGGGGCGAGGGTACTTTTTTTGGATCCAGGGTTAAGCCAAGAGCCAATAAAATCACCAATAGTGCAAATATGCCAAGTGGTAACAGAAAGCGCATCAGGCGGGGCTCCCTGCTATATTATTTGCAGCTTCCATTTCTCGTCTCGCCATTTGACGATAGCGCTTATCGGTTCCTGCCAGAAGTCCGCCAAATGCCATGATTAAAGCACCCATCCAGATCCAGTTTATAAAAGGTTTGAAATAAATACGGATCGCCCAGCTACCATCGCTGCCAACTTCTTCACCGAGCGCAATAAACAGATCTCGCGTCCAGCCTTCATCGATAGCCGCTTCTGTCATTGGCATTTGCTGTACCAGATACACCCGTTTCTCCGGCCTCATTTCAGCCCTGAAACCTTCATCATTAGTCACCAGGAAATCACCCCGAGCCGCATTGTAATTATCAACCTTAGTCATGCGCACACCATTAAATTTAAACGTATAACCGGCCATATCAAAACTGTCTCCGGGTGCCATGCGGATATCTTTTTCCTGGTCATACAGACTCACCATGGTGATGCCAATGATAAAAACAGCGATACCGACATGACCCAGTATCATACCGTAGAAGCCTCGAGGCGTTGAGCGTAACGCAGAAGCAACAGAACGTCCTGTTAAACGTTCAGAAATTGCCAGAACGACTGTACTAACAATCCAGATTGACATCATTAAGCCGGCTATCGCCTGCCATTTCCATTCTGGCAATAACAGGCTTAACAGCACCACCAGACCCACCGTAATCATCATCGGTATTTTAAGCTTCGATAATAATCGAGTTGTACTGTCGTTTTTCCAGCGAATAATCATACCCACACCGATGAGGATACCAATAGGTGCTGTCAACGAAAGAAAAACGATATTGAAATAAGGAGGTCCGACTGAAATTTTACCACCCATCGCATCGACAAAAATGGGATACACAGTTCCCAGTAAAATAGCCGCCGTAGCCACTGTCAGAAAAATATTATTCAGCAATAATGCCATATCGCGTGACAACAGATTAGTCACCGCTGCACTTTTTAAGGTTGGCGCTCGCCAGGCGAACAACGCCAGAGATGTACCAACGACCACGACCAGAAAGATCAAAATATAAACACCACGCGTAGGATCACTGGCGAAAGCATGCACGGAAGTGAGTACGCCGGAACGCACCAGGAAAGTACCCAACAAGCTTAACGAAAAAGCAAAGATTGCCAGTAAAGCTGTCCAGGCTTTAAATGTGCCGCGTTTTTCCGTAATCGCTAGAGAGTGCATCAGTGCAGTCGCCACCAGCCATGGCATAAAAGATGCGTTCTCAACCGGATCCCAGAACCACCAACCACCCCAGCCAAGCTCGTAATAAGCCCACCAGCTACCTAACGCAATACCTACCGTTAAAAACATCCAGGCAAGGTTAGCCCAGGGGCGAGACCAGCGAGCCCATGCAGAATCAACCTGCCCGGACAGTAATGCAGATATTGCAAAAGCAAATGGTATGGCAAGACCCACATAACCTAAATACAGTAAAGGTGGATGAATAATCAAACCCGGATCCTGCAACAGAGGGTTTAGATCACGTCCATCCAGAGCCGCCGGTAACAAACGTTCAAACGGGTTAGAGGTGATAAGGATAAACGACATAAAACCCACACTGACGAAACCCAGTACACCGATAACACGAGCTATCATAACTTTGGGTATACTCTGGCTGAAAAATGCAACGGCTGCTGTCCATCCGGATAAAATCAGCATCCATAACAGCAGTGAACCCTCATGCGCACCCCATACTCCTGAAATGAGATACATCACCGGTAAATGCGAATTAGAATTACTGGCTGCGTACAACACCGAATAATCATGGTTAATAAACACCATAGTCAGTAACACATACGACAGAAGCACAAATCCAAACTGCGCAAAAGCAGTTGGGCGCGCCAGTGCAATCCAGCGTGCATAACCTAAATGCGCTCCCAACAGGGGAAATACTGTCTGAGCTAATGCAATACATAACGCTAAAATCAGCGCAAAATGTCCAAGTTCAGGAATCATACGAATACCTCAGGTATTATTAATACCATAATTTTTTATTGTGTTTTGACTTGACGCCCAGTGATGTGAAACGTCATTTTTTCTACACCGTTCCGTTCAGTCTAAAAACATGTCGGAATGACGAATATGCTCCACGCCATTCCTGAATGTCTTTATCAAGAACACTTCGAGTACTTTATGTCCAGATTTAAATACCCTTATTCAAACTCGGCATTTTTTGACCAGATTTTTTCATCGCATCCATAACTTCAGGAGGCATATAATTTTCATCGTGTTTAGCCAATACTTCAGAAGCCACAAATTCACCACTGGTATTTAAACGTCCATTAGCAATGATACCCTGACCTTCGCGAAACAGGTCAGGCAAAATACCGGTATACTTAACTTTTACCACCGAAGCATTGTCAGTAAGATCAAATTCAACAGTAAGACCTTCACCAGGACGAGCTACTGTACCTTCGACAACAACACCCCCTACACG
>JADFWF010000304.1 GCA_015222965.1 Pseudomonadota bacterium
ACGGCAAGATTTATTAAGCGCTCCATTACCTGCCACTGGCTCCATTGAGTGGCATCGGGATTCAGCCAGAGTACGACGGCTGCCATGGCAGTGCTGGCAACAACAATTCGGAAAATCCATGCTGGCCAGCCGTCCTGTGGATGAAAGATGCCGGTTTTACGCAAGCCGTTATACAGTAGTATTGCATTGATATACGCAGACAGGCTGGTAGCCAGTGCCAGGCCGATGTGTGGTGCCTCATAGTCAAACATGACCAGCGGTACGACAAAGGCAATATTCATTATCATATTGCACACCATGGCGATAATGCCTATTTTTACCGGGGTGCGGGTGTCCTGTCTCGCGTAATAACCGGGAGCCAGAATTTTTATGACGATCATTGCTGGTAATCCCAGCATGTAAGCCATCAGACTCAGGCTTGAAAGATAGCTATCGCTGGCGGTGAATTTGCCATATTCAAAGAGTGAGGACAGGATTGGTCCCGCCATTATAAACAGGCCGACACAGGCCGGAATGGTTATTAAAGCCACCAGCCGTAACGCCCAATTGAGTGTCTGATTGAATTGTTCGGTTGATTCCCTGGCATGTTGTTGAGACAGGGTAGGCAGTATTACAGTGGCAATGGCGATGCCCAGTATACCCAGAGGGAACTCCAGCAAGCGGTCAGAATAGTATAACCATGTGATGCTGCCAGTGATTAAAAAAGAGGCGATGATAGTGTCCAGCAGTAAATTAATCTGTGCGACGGATGAGCCAAAAATGGCTGGAACCATTAGTTTGGCGATTTTTTTAACGCCTTCATGACCACGTTTTATTTTTGGGGCCGGCATTAAGCCTAATTTGAGTAGTGATGGGAACTGTATGAGCAGCTGGACTACGCCAGCAATGGCTACGCCCCAGGCCAGTCCCATCAGCGGTTCATCGAAATAGGGTGCAAGAAAGAACACGGATGCGATCAGGCATATGTTTAGCAGCACAGGGGTAAAAGCGGGAATGGCAAACTGATGAAAACTGTTTAGTATGCCGCCAGCGAAGGCCACCAGTGCGATAAAAAAGATATAGGGGAAGGTGATGCGTAATAATTCCGCGGTCAGCTGTAACTGTCCGGCATTACTGGAAAAACCCGGTGCAAACAGATAGACCAGTGCGGGCGCAAAGATCATGCCCAGCACAGATAATAGCAGCAGAAAACCGCCAAGCGTGCCGGCGACGTGGTCTACCAGGTCTTTTAAAGCTTCTCTGCTGTGTTTTTCTTTGTATTCGGAAAATACCGGCACAAAAGCCAGTGAAAAGGCACCTTCGCCAAACAGGCGGCGCATGAAATTGGGGATTTTAAAGGCCACCAGGAAGGCGTCTGTGCCGCCGGTGGCGCCAAAAAAGGTGGCTATCGTGATATCACGCAACAGCCCGAAAACCCTGGATAAAAGCGTCATTCCGCCTACGGTGAAGGTGGATCGTAGTAGTTTTGTGCTCAGGGTTGTCTCCGGGTTTGGTTTGTTGCGAGATTGTACCTGTTGCAGAGACAATTCTAAACCACTATTTCCTGCCCAGCGATGCTGATTTTGATTGACAAGCAGCCTTAAAACGGGCAATCTACGCGCTCTTTTTTCAAGAACGGTTAATACAGTGGCAAATTCAGCATCATCAAAGAAACGCGCTAGACAGGCAGACATTCACCACGCACGTAATGTAGGTGTACGCTCAATGATGCGCACATACATCAAGAAGGTTTATTACGCGATCGAAGCGGGTGATAAAGCCGCAGCAGAAGCCGCTTATAAAGAAGCGACGCCTGTTATCGACCGTGTTGCCGGCAAAGGTTTGATCCATGCCAATAAAGCGGCGCGTACCAAGAGCCGTATGAATAACAATATTCGTTCAATGGCGTAAGTTTTATCCCTGAGTTTATCGGGGCATTGCCATAGATCGCAACTATGAAAAGCCGGGCTGACATTGTCAGCCCGGCTTTTTTATTGGCTGGGTATGTTTCAAATATCTGCCAGGTTATCTATTCCAGGCTATCTATTCGAGACTAAGCGAAAAATATTCGGGTGTTATCTAGGCAAGTGTTATTTAGATAAGCGCCGCGATAACCCTGTTCCGAAAATTCCAGCTAAACCTGAAATAAACAGCCAGATTGCTGCGGGTACAGGAACCTGCGGCATCTGTTCGTTAATAATCATGTTATCAATGCTGGGCCAGAAGTTTTTATCGTGCGGCAGGAGTCCAGTTGCCAGAAATGTAAAGTTCATAATATCTGCGGTTTCTACACTGACAGTTAACCAGTCGTTCCAGTCTGTATAATCAGTTAAATCTACGGTTGTTTCCCAGATATTCTGTTTAGAAGTGTTGTAGCCGATGATATCAATCATTCCTATGTCTTCACTGCTATTGGTGAAGCCTTCCCAGGCCTTTGCGTTCATTTCAAAGCTGTTCACATAGGTAGCAGTTGAAAACGATATTTCATCATCGTCGTTAGCGTGGTCGGCATAAAGATGGCCGCCGCCGATCCCGTTCCATGTCATTGTTACTCCACCGAGCGTCACGCCGAGGTTGTCGGGGTCGTTGAAGTCTAAAAGCGCTGCCGATGCTGCGCTGCTATAGGTGCCAAGAATTATTAACCAGATTAGATGATTTAATTTTTTCACGATGATTTCCTAAAAACAAAAGTGCCTGGGTTAATTTGTCGCATTTATTAATTTTAGATCATTTTTCTAATAATGTTGCAAATCCTATGCCATGATATAAATATCGATAATTATCAATAGGTTAGGAATTTTGAGTTATTCACCTTATTGAAACTGTAAATAATTCTTACACTTTATAATAAAAGTGGTTAGATAATAGCTAATTTTACCCTAAAGAGGGCTTGCTTTGGCTGTTTTTGTTGCTCGGGTTAAGGGCGGGGGTTTGGCGGTATATGAGCCTTGTGTGCTGATACAGTGAATCGTGTGAGAATTTAAGAGGGGTGAAAATGCTTTTGCTGCTTACGCGTGTTTATAGCAATACCAGGTTATCCCGGTGAATCAGCTCTGCCTCATCGACATAACCTAAAATGCTTTCAAATTTTTCACTGGTCTCGCCCATGAGCTGCCGACTTTCCTTGCTGTCATAGTTGACCAGGCCGCGGGCAATCTCTGTGCCGTTGTCATTGATAATTGAAACCACTTCGCCGCGTTGAAAATTGCCTGCGACACTGCTGACACCAACAGCAAGAAGGCTGACACCTGATTGCTGAATAGCCTGGCTGGCGCCAGCATCAAGAAACAGTTTCCCCGAAATTTTCAACTGATTGGCCAGCCATTGTTTACGTGCTGACATAGGTTCGTTGTTCGCAGCCAGTAAGGTGCCAACTGTTTCACCCTGTGCAATTTTCTGCAGGACATTTTCTTCTGCGCCGGAAGCGATAATGGTGTTTGCGCCTGAGCGCGCAGCACGTTGTGCTGCGGTGATTTTTGTTCGCATGCCGCCCTGGCCCAAAGCGCCGCTGTCACCAGCCATGGTCAGCAGTTCATCGTTGCTGGCGATCGATTCACTGATCAATTTGGCATCTTCATTATAGCGAGGGTCCTTATCAAACAGCCCTTGTTGATCCGTTAAAAGAATCAGCGTGTCGGCTTCGACCAGATTGCAGACCAATGCGCCTAAAGTATCATTATCGCCGAAGCGAATTTCATCCGTGGCGACGGTGTCATTTTCATTGATGATAGGGATGGCGCCTAGATCAAGCAGGGTCTTTAGTGTGCTGCGAGCATTCAGATAGCGCTGGCGATTGCCTAGATCCTCATGGGTCAGGAGTACCTGTGCGGTATGTATACCGTGTTGTTTGAAGCAGCTTTCAAAGTTTTGAATAAGGCCCATCTGGCCAAGTGCGGCAGCTGCCTGTAATTCATGAAGTGCGTGAGGGCGCTGTTTCCAGCCGATGCGTGCCATGCCTTCAGCGACCGCGCCCGAGGAGACCAGTAATACTTCTTTGCCGGCTGCACGCAGACCGGCAATCTGTTCCGCCCACGACTGGATGGCCTGGTGGTTAAGTCCCTGGCCGTCGTTGGTGATCAGCGAGCTGCCGATTTTTATTACCCAGCGGTTTGATTCGGCTGCTGCTTTACGCGTTGTGCTCTGGCGCGAAGTCATTCGGTTTGTTCTTTTTCCTGCGGTGGTTCAATTATAGGGTCATAGGCCTGATCCGATGACTGTTGGTCCTCGCGTTCTAATTCCAGAGCGGACTCAAGCTGTTTCATTATGTCAAAAGCCAGGTTTTCTGTGCCGTCCTTAGTGATCGCCGAAATAGTATATATCGGTCCCTGCCAGTCCAGCTGCTGCACGATTTCGTCCCGCTTGGTTTTTAGTTCTTCAGCATCTAACAGGTCTATTTTATTTAATACCAGCCAGCGTGGCTTTCCGGCGAGCTCTGGGCTGAAGCTGTTCAGTTCGTTGACGATGGTCCTGGCCTCATCAACCGGATCAGTGCCGTCATAAGGTTGCATGTCAATGATGTGCAGCAGTAGCCTGGTACGTGACAGGTGTTTTAAAAACTGGATGCCCAGACCCGCACCTTCCGACGCGCCTTCGATGATGCCTGGAATATCTGCGATCACAAAACTCTGGTTCATGCCGACACGTACCACGCCCAGATTGGGAAACAGCGTGGTGAAAGGGTAATTAGCCACTTTTGGCCGCGCTGCAGACACCGAACGAATAAATGTCGATTTGCCGGCATTAGGTAATCCCAGCAGGCCGACGTCAGCCAGTACTTTTAATTCAAGACGTAAGTTACGACGTTCACCTGGCGAGCCGGGTGTGCATTTTCGTGGCGCCTGGTTGATCGAACTTTTAAAGCGGGCATTGCCGAGGCCATGAAAACCGCCCTGAGCGACTTTTATCTTTTGATCATGCCGGGTGATATCGCCGATAAGCTCATCGATATCATCATCATAAATCAAGGTGCCAATGGGGACGGGGATAAACAGGTCATCACCGCCGGGGCCTGTCATCTGGTTGCCGCCACCACGGATGCCTGAGTCGGCTGTGTAGGTGCGAACATGGCGAAAATCGGCAAGCGTGTTGATGTCATGGTCACCGACCAGGTAAACACTGCCGCCATCGCCGCCATCACCGCCGTTAGGGCCGCCGAACTGGATATATTTTTCACGACGAAAGGCGACCACGCCGGTTCCGCCATCACCGGCTATTACATTTATGGTTGCTTCGTCGACAAAACGCATGTTTGTTCTCTATTTAGTGTACAGGTGCTAGTTTAGCTTAAAAATCAGATGCTTAGAAATCTTCGTCATTGCGAGGTACGAAGCAATCTTCTGCCGACCACTCAGTCTCCCAAAGAGATTGCTTCGTACCTCGCAATGACGGTTTTGTAGCAGGCATTAAAAAAGCCCCATGCGGGGCTTTTTCTTAACCGCATTGGTCCAGTCGTCTCTAGCTTGCTGGAGTCACACCCGCTTCTACTATGCTAATGGTTTTACGGTTAAGTGGTCCGCGTGTTTCGAAAATCACGTTACCGTCTGCTTTAGCAAACAGTGTGTGATCACGACCCATGCCTACGTTAACGCCGGCGTGGAATTTAGTGCCGCGCTGACGAACCAGGATGTTGCCAGCGAGAACTGACTGACCACCGAATTTTTTAACGCCAAGTCGTTTCGATTGTGACTCGCGTCCGTTTTTGGTACTACCGGCTGCTTTTTTATGTGCCATTGTTCAACTGCTCCGCTTTAAAGCTTAGATTATGCAGAAAT
>JADFWF010000305.1 GCA_015222965.1 Pseudomonadota bacterium
CAGGCAAGGACATCACCTGGGGTGATGTACAGGTGCAGATGCGCGGTGCAGATTACCGGGCCACGCTGGCTGAATTTTATCTTGACAGTGATGAAGAGCGCCTGCTTCGCCTGCAGGAGTATGTCGATAATACCCTGATGGCAGACAAAGCGCTTGCCGCTGGCTTGAAAGAAGACCCTGAATTTAGCACACGTACCGCGGAGTATCGCAAGACACGACTGATCAATGTGCATCGTAGTGGACTGGTGCATAGCTGGATGCCATCTGATGATGAGCTCAAGGATTATTTCGTAGATAACATGGACAAGATTAGCGTAGCGGAGGCACGTAAGGTGCAGATGGTCGTGGTTGCTACTAAAGAACAGGCGGAATCGATCAAGGCGGACATCGATAGTGGCAAGATTACCATGTTCAAGGCCGCTCAGGATTATTCGCTGGATCCTAATGCGAAAAGTACCCTGGGCGAGATGGGCTGGGTCAGCCAGGGAACCGGTTTTACAGAACTGGATGACTTTACCTTTAACCTCGAACCCGAGGTGGTTAGTGAGCCAGTTGAATCACCAGCCGGCTGGCACCTGGTTAAGGTACTGGATGTGAATGATGCACAGTTGCAGGATTTTGATGAACCACAAACGCGTCAGGCCACACTCAGGTTGTACATGCAGAAAAAGTTCAACGACTATGTTGTCGACCTGCGTAAGAATCAATTTGAGGTCGCGGTTTATGATCAGGAGCTTAATAAACACTTCCAGAAAGAAGCAGATTTTATTGCTGAGCTCACCGTTAAATCCAGGCAGAAGGACTCCATTACTCAGCAGCGCATGGAAGAGATGCAAAAGTATATAACTCCACCGGCACCACCGGAGTAAAGCTTTAACCCGGGTATTTCATAGGAATACAGAATTTTGGGAAAGCTCAGTGAGTCAGTTTGATCTATTCGCCGAAAAGCATAGCCATAGCTGTGGTTACAGGTGAATCGGTCAAACTGGTCGCTGAGATTTCCCAAAAAACTGTATAGCGATATCCGGTACATAGTATGTTCTGCTGATATTCGAATATTTTTCAATAAAACAAGTTGTTAAGCTATATTTTCAGTGTTCCTATGAAATATCCGGGTTAACTCTCTTTGAAAATTTAATCCCCCGCAGCTTGCTGCGGGGGATTAAATTTTCCCAAAGCAATAGCTAAAGCTATGTAGTTTTAGTGCAAGGATTTAGTGTTCATGTTGCTGCCGTCATACATTGAGCGATAGTAATCATATCGTCAGTATTTGATAAAACGCCTTTTTTATCGTGAAGTCATTTTTAACTGCTAAAAAAACCACTATGGACTTTCAGTCCATAGTGGTCTGGTTTTTGTCTAATTACTGTTGTGCCGTCACTATGGTGTGACAGACGGGGCAGATGGAGCGGTTGGAGCGGATGGGGCAGCAGGTGGCGCAATGATCTGCTGTAACTCAGCAATATTTTGCTGCAGGCGTTGCATTGCCAGCTGATTTCTTTGCTGTACCAGATCGGGCACCTCATTGATGACCTTCTGTCCGACAGGTGTTATGTAGAAGGCATTGATTTGTTCTAGCTCTTTTTCGCTAAAGGTAGACAGGTACATGTCGGTGATGTCGTTTTTGAGCGCATTCCAGCCGATATGTTTTGTAAAAAATTCACGTACAGCCTGTTCGTGTTGGCCCAGTTGCGGGTTTTGCCTTAGCTGCAGTTGAATAACAGAGTCTACGCTGTCCTGTATCTTTTTTTCCATCTGCGTTAGCCTGAACAGGGTTTCTACCTGTTGTTTGTGCGAGACACTATCCGCTGCATGTAATACTGTTGTTGTTAGAGTCAATAACAGTAAGGTTACTGCTGATAATAAGTTTAATGGTTTCATTTGCTGGCCTCGTCAGGGGTTTTAGTTTTAAGGGGTTTGTGTTTTGTTGTATGTTCTGAAATCAGCTGTTCAATAACAGCAATGGTGTTTTTATCGTCCCAGTCAGGGTTGCCACGTATACGGTAACGAATAGAACCTTCTGCATCGATCAGGAAAGAAGTTGGCAGCGTTTTGATGCCCCAGGCATTAAAAGTGTCCTGTGATGTATCCAGCAG
>JADFWF010000306.1 GCA_015222965.1 Pseudomonadota bacterium
AACATTGCCATCATCGATAACGGCATCACCATCGAACAGACAGAGATGCGCACACTACTCGATCGCCTGCATGTCGAAACATTTATTTTATACCTGGCAAAAGAGATTGAATCTCTACCAGATTGTGGCGAGCATTCGGTAACAATGGTCGATAATACAACCCTGGAAGTTGATATCAATCAGCAACAAAATATCAGCGAAGTTTTCCTTGCTCTTAAAAACTGCAACATCGACGTCGTCAGCATGAAGAACAAAACCAACCGTCTTGAACAGCTGTTTATCTCGATGTTGAACAATAAAAATGGCAGTAATAACCGCGAAGCCCAGGATAGCAAAGAGATCACCTCATGAATTTCTCACAACAGATGATCGCGCTTAAAGCCATCATGATAAAAGAGTATCTGCGATTTATCCGCATCTGGATACAGACCATATTACCGCCGGCGATAACGATCGGGCTGTATTTTATTATCTTCGGTGAAATAATCGGTTCACAGATCGGCGATATCAATGGTTTTAGATACATGGACTACATCGTGCCCGGCCTGATATTAATGGCAGTTATTACTAACGCCTATGCCAACGTTGTGTCTTCTTTTTTCAGCGCCAAGTTCCATCACAGTATCGAAGAGATGCTAGTCTCACCGCTGCCGAACTACATTATCTTGCTGGGCTTCGTCTCTGGTGGTGTAGCCAGGGGAATCATTGTTGGTTTTGTAGCGACAATCGTATCGCTGTTTTTTTCCGACCTTCATATACACAGCTACCCGGTCACCTTTGCCGTATTTATCTTAACGTCCATACTATTTGCACTGGCCGGTTTCATCAATGCAGCTTATGCCAGGAGTTTTGATGACATCACTATCATCCCGACATTTGTATTAACGCCTCTGATCTATCTCGGTGGTGTTTTTTATTCGATAAAGATGCTGCCAGAGTTCTGGCAGAACATCTCACTGGTGAACCCTATCCTGTATATGGTGAACGCGTTCCATTACGGCATACTCGGGGTAAGTGATATCGAGGTATCGACGGCATTTATTATCATCATCGCGTTTATTGCTGTGCTGTTTTACTTTGCGCTGCGATTGCTGAGGATCGGGGTTGGCTTGAAACCTTAAAACAAATCGCGGAATAAAATCCGCACTTACAAAAAAACACCTGACTGTAGGGCGGGCACTGCCCGCCATCTAACTCTACTTATCCAGAGCTTTGGTGGGAAATGCCCACCCTACAAAAACTGTCTTACTTAAGAGCCGGCTCATTCAGCGCAGCAACATTGTTCTGCAGTAATCGATAACCGCCAAATATCACTATCGCGTATACCGCGTTACCCAGCAAAGAATTCTGGAAGAAAGGGATACCAGCAACGTAAGCCTGCATCAAACCTTCTGCAGATTTCACATACAGTCCCGATGTCATCCAGGCACCAAAATTAGTCAGCAAAAAGAATGTGACTGAAGATGCCACTACCGCAAACGCGGTATTGGTAATGGTGACCCTGTTCTTTAACAGGAAGCCGATAGCCACGGTCAATGCAAAACCGGCATAAACAAAGATCATCGAATTATGCAGACCCAGGATAAGGTCACTAAGAAACAACGCCACAAAAGGAATGATTAATGCCATGCGTTTGTCTGCAAAATAGGCGCCACCAAACAAAGCCATGGCTGCTACCGGTGACACATTAGGCAAATGCGGCAATAAACGAAACACTGCCAGGGCAAAAATTATGGCTGAGATCGTAATGATCTGTATCTTCAAATTTTGTGCTTTCATGTCAGCAATCTCCAATCAAATAATACGCTAATCATACCACAGCGAGATAAAAACCATTAACCTTGGCGCTGCCTGTACGGCAATTTTTATTGTAATCAATACGATGTTTGAACTATTATGAGCAGGGGTTCTCCTAACTACCGAGCATTCAAATAAACAATAACCAGATTTTCAAAAAGGAATACTATGAAAGCATCCGATCTGTTCGTGAAGTGTTTAGAAGAAGAAGGCATCGAGTACATCTTCGGTGTACCCGGTGAAGAAAACGCTGATTTCATGATGTCGCTGGAGAAGTCAGAAAAGATCAAATTCATCCTTACCCGCCACGAGCAGGGCGCCGCCTTCATGGCAGAAATCTATGGCCGCCTCACCGGTAACGCTGCTGGCTGTCTTGGTACACTCGGACCAGGCGCGACCAACCTCATCACCGGGGTAGCCGATTCAAACATGGACCGCGCGCCGTTGCTCGCGCTCACAGGTCAGGGCTCCTCACAGAGACTGCATAAAGAATCTCACCAG
>JADFWF010000307.1 GCA_015222965.1 Pseudomonadota bacterium
GACTGGCGTACCCACCGGTGATGCTGAAAAACACTGCAGCAGCAAACACCATCAGACCCAGAAGAATATTAAATCTTATAATTCGACGTCTTAAAATCGCTTTATCCATTGAAAGTACTTTCATCACTACACCTTTATAATATTAAATATCAGTAAAAGAACATCAGATACTCAAAATATAATGAAATGCTGATATTTATGGATTGATTTACATCAAATAAAGTGAGGGGAGCCTTTGACATGGACAAAGTTAAACTGGGACTGAAAAATACACGTTCTACCTGATTGATTTCTATAATAATAAAACACTGCTGAGTAGAACGAGTTTCAGCACTTCATTAATGGTAATTCTCTGCTATAAATATAACCATACCGCAATTTTTCAGGCATCATGAATACACCCAAATGTGACCAAACTTTCCATGCCGTCATGCCGGTATGACGACACAAATGCTAAGACAATCACTGGGTTAAGAGATATGGGTTTTACAGAGGAAGTCGTTCTATCAGCAGCCGCTGATGTGCTGTCTGATAACTACGAAGAATTCGATTACGAGATCAGTCCTGAAAAATACGGCAGCAAACTACAGCAGAAAAATCCGCTGAAAGGCAGCGTCAGAAAATACCAGTGCTATGACGGAGACCACCTGTTACTGGATTTTGTCGAAAAGAAAAATGCGCCAGAAAAAAGTTTTCGCGTTAACCTGGCCTGGTTATCCGCCGAGCCAGACCATCATAAAGTCATCGTATGGAAATGGCTATACGGCGCAATCGCTTCCGGCCTGCTGGCGTGTGTGTTTCTATACCTGGCCATCTCGCAGTATGGCAGGATCGAATACAGTATTATCGGCGGAACCATATCGTTAACAACGACGATGATCTGCACATTGATGTTCATCTACCTGATGCGCGATGAATACATCTTCAAAAGTCATTTCGGCGGCAGTCGCTTATTTCTGATCGAGAACAAAAAACCGGACCAGCTTTCATTCGATCAGTTTTTTACCGGCCTGCAACAGGCCATCGACAAAGCGAATGCGAGTATCCCGGTGGCAGACAGACTGCTCGGTGAGTTGAAGATGTGCCGCCGCCTGAGAGATGAAGGCATCATCGATGATGACAGTTACACCCTTGCCAGAACCACCATATTCAAACACCAGCAGTACAGAGCCTGAACAGGTCTGTACTGCTGAACAACTTGAAGCTCACCTGGAGAGGCCACTACCTCCCCCTGGAGACGTCCTAAAAATCTATGGGCAGATAAAAAAACACGAAGCGACCATCCTCGATATCGATCTTCAGTGTCGCCCCGTGATATAGCGCGTAATCAATGTAGCCCGGTATCGCACTGTTAACGTGACACTCGCTGGCGTGCTGCGGTGATTCAAAATCACGGTCCCGGTCATACCAGGCCAGCAGCATATTGTCCCCGACCTGCGCCTCTGCTTCTTCATTAGCGAATTTCATCGCCTGCATATAATCAGAGAGTGACGGCTGTGGTGATATCTCAATGATTGTCACGCCAGTGTAATCCGGCTCTAGTGGCATATTACATTTTGACCCTGTCATCACAAACCCCTGTTCATAAAATAATAGCGATTACAAATAAGTAAGTATAAATGGTTAAGCAGTCAATCTGCCGATTCCCGAGTCTTTTCCACCAGCCTGATATCTCTGACCGATACTGTAAAAGCCGAGTGCGTATCATCGCCATCCGCCATCAACCAGATTGCAACGACCCTGACCGGCTCAGAAAACTGGTAACGAGCTGCATGCCAACC
>JADFWF010000308.1 GCA_015222965.1 Pseudomonadota bacterium
CAAGTTCATCCCGACTCATGGTTGATGATAGTGATATCTCATATTTTTTACTTTCTGTGCCCAGTAACTCATCCATGCCGGAACTGTAGACAAGTTCACCACAGTTTATGATCTGTACCCGGTTACACACTGCCTGGACCTCGGGCAATATGTGCGTGCACAAAACAATGCCGTGGCTTTCACCGAGTGTTTTCATCAGTTGGCGTATTTCCAGTATCTGAATCGGGTCCAGGCCAACGGTGGGCTCATCAAGAATGATCACCGGTGGTGAGTGCAAGATGGCTTGCGCGATGCCAACGCGCTGCTGATAGCCCTTTGACAGGTTTCTGATCAATCGCTGCTTTACATCACCTAATCCACAACGCTCGATGGCAGAATCGCATACTTTGCTGAGCTGTGATTTATTGATGAGGTGTAACCGCCCGCAGTATTGCAGATATTCAATAACGGTCATCTCCTTATACAGAGGCGGATTTTCAGGCAGATAACCGATGGATGCTTTTGCTGTTTTTGGCTGCTCCAGTAGATCGACACCATCGATGCAGATCTCGCCTAGAGTCGGCGCCAGGTTGCCCGTTAACATCTGCATGGTAGAAGTTTTGCCGGCACCGTTGGGACCAAGAAATCCCAGGATGTCACCGGTTTGCAGCTCGAAACTGATGTTGTTCACCGCGCAGAAATCACCGTAGCGACGAGTCAGATTGTTAACCGAAATAAGTGAAGTCATGGGGCGTTATTATTACTGATTTACAGTAGCATGCAAGCAAAACTTACGTGGCGTAATCCCATATAATACGCCCCATGGCAAAATTCCTCGGCGTCGACACCGGCGGTACTTTCACAGATTTCATCCTGTTTGATGACAGGACAAAGTCTATCTGCATTCATAAGGTGCTATCGACACCGATATCGCCCGAAAAAGCCATCCTGCAGGGTATCGAATATCTAAATGTCGCCACTGATAATCTAACGATAGTGCATGGTTCAACCGTCGCAACTAATGCTGTGTTAGAAGGAAAAGCTGTGCGCACGGTCTATATCACTAACGAAGGCCTGGCTGATGTGCTCAGTATCGGTCGGCAGGCGCGCGAAGAACTTTATAACCTGACGCCGATTAAAAAACCACCATTGATCGAGTCTGAGTTATGTGTAGAAGTGAAATCGCGCCTGAGCGCGCTCGGTGAGAACCTGCGACAGCTCAGTGAGCGGGACTTAACAGAGCTGACAAAGCAGTTAAAAATACTGGCACCCGAAGCGGTAGCAATAAACCTGCTTTTCTCCTTTATCGATGATAGTGAAGAGCGCAAGATTGAGAAAGCCGTCCCTGAAGGTGTTTTTATCAGCCGATCCTCCGATGTGCTGCCCGAATATAAAGAATATGAGCGTGGTATGACCACGGTATTAAACGCCATGGTCGGTCCATTGATGCAGGGTTATCTAAAGCGTTTAGTACGGGCGCTCGGTGATGATCATCGTGGAGTGCTTTCGATAATGCAGAGTTCGGGCGGTGTTACCAGTGCTGCGCAAGCAGGTTACTATCCGGTTAACCTGTTGTTATCTGGACCGGCGGGAGGTCTTAAAGGTGCGCAAACGGTTGCAGCTGCATCGGGCGTTGACCGATTACTGTCATTTGATATGGGCGGTACCTCGACCGATGTTTCTATCATCGATAAAGAGATCGGTTTTACCACCGGTGCAAAAATTGGCGGCCATCCGGTGGCTGTTTCTATGGTTGATATGCACACTATCGGTGCCGGTGGCGGTTCGATTGCGCAGGTTGATGCGGGCGGGCTGCTACTGGTCGGCCCTGAATCTGCCGGTGCGGATCCGGGACCGTGCTGCTATGGCAAAGGCGGTAATCAGCCAACGGTCACTGACGCCAACGTGGTGTTAGGTCGATTATTGCCGGAGTCCTTCCTGGGCGGTGCTATGAGGCTTGATAAAGATGCCGCTATCCGATCGGTAAAAACTATTGCAGATGAATTATCGTCAGCAGATAAATTTTCATCAGAAGCTGAATTTTCGTCAGAAGATAAAGGCGTCAGTGTAGAGCAAGCCGCGCAGGGAATCGTCGATGTGGTCAATGATCATATGGTCCGCGCTTTACGTGTCATGTCTGTGGAACGCGGCGAAGATCCGAAAGATTTCACCTTGGTCTCATTCGGTGGTGCAGGCGGTTTGCATGTATGTGCGCTAGCCGAAGAGCTGGAGATGACAAAAGTGCTGGTACCGGTCAATGCAGGCGTATTATCAGCGCTGGGCATGCTGGCAGCCGATGCAAGTCGCGAGCGCTCACGTACCATTAATAAGAACTTGAAAGATTGCGATGAGGAGAGCTTTGAGCATTTATTTGCCGAACTGGTGTCTCATGCTGAAGGCGATCTAAAGCAAAGCGCTGTCATTGCGAGTAAAGCACGGCAATCTCAGGAAGCGATTCAACTGACTGCAGAAAATTGCTTTGCTGCTCGCAATGACGACATAAAAACGAGCATGACGATAGATGTCCGTTATCAAGGCCAGAGTCATGCACTCAACCTGCCATGGCAAGGGTTAAAAAATATCGAAAAGGCGTTTCACCAAAAACACAAAGACAGTTATGGACACCATTTAGATGTAGATATCGAGCTGGTTAATATTCGAGTGCGTGCCATCATCAAGCAGCAGTCTCTGCAACTGCAAGATTGGAGGCCAACAGAAACGTTAACAGAAGAGCTGGCAGTAATGCCTGGTATAGATGATCCTGTTCCGGTTATAAATCGTGCGGGTTTAGACGCAGGTCAAAAGATAAATGGGCCGGCTTTATTTACAGAGGCAAGTTCAACTACGTGGCTGTCCAAAGGCTGGATTGCAGAAGTAGATGAAATTGGTAACCTGATTTTTGGTTACTTGCCTGTATAACCTGTCTAAATTACTGGTGAAAATCATATGGATGCGTGATTAATTAGTAATATTATTAATTTTTTCAATTGCTTATACGACATGCCATTTTTTCGACATGTATCACACTTTGGCTTTCATCTTTCTCTATAATGTAGCGAACCTTTCCGGTTTCTAATTGATACCAAATTCCTGCGGCTGTTTCTCAGCCAGTGTTTATCTCCAGCCTCTGGCCTGTTTATGGCCATATTGGCTTGATGAGTAATTAGACCCATGGAGGTCTGTATGTCTATTTCTGAAATATATCTGATCGTGCCAAATCCTGTACTTTCGGGCTTGATCTGGTTCTTTATCATTTCTGCGGTGCTTTATTTTGCGCGGCTTCCGGCAAAAAAATACATTCTTGCTTTTAGCGAGGTACTTCACAACTCGCTGCGTCTTGCTGCAAGTTCGGTCAATTCTGCCGATCTGCGCTTGCAGGCGCGTAACCGAGCCGTATTATTAGAGGCCGGGCGTGAAGCTACCGAGCGTATGATCGAACGTGAGTTCGTGCGAGTCGAAGATTCGGTGACAAATGATCTGGCGCAATACCCCGCACTGCAGCGAAAGCTTAGTGAACGTATTACCAGCATCGATGAAGATTATAAGCAGAGCACGGAAGTACCGCCGGATCCGCCACAGTGGTGCAAGGTTGTCGAGTCGGTAGCAAAGATCGACGGTAATGGCGATGCCATGGTGTCGCAGATCTTAAAAGACATCCATAAATCGATGGTCAAAGCACAGGATATCGCGATCAAGGAGCATCGCCGTGCCTGCACGCAACGTCACAGTGTTCTCAAACGTATGATGCCGCATTGGCGTTCGGTGAAACATGTGCTGGGCGAGGTGGATCGTAATATCTCCAGTATCATCGAGCGCGCCGGCAAGATCGGCCGTTACATGCACGATTATGAAGAGATCATCAAAGGCAGCGATCGTTCACTGCGGGTATTGTCATCATCGTCTATCAGCCAGTTTTTTATATCAGCTTTTGTGCTCAGCATCGCTGTCGGTGGTGCGGCGGTCAACTACACCCTGATCGCGCGGCCAATGGCTGAAATGGTTGGCGGCAGTAATTTTATCGGCAGTTTTAAAGTGTCAGAAATTTCAGCCATGGTAATCATTCTGGTGGAAGTTTCCATGGGTTTGTTCCTGATGGAATCGCTGCGCATCACGCGTCTGTTTCCGGTAATCGGTGCACTTAACGATAAGTTACGTGTGCGCATGATCTGGATTACTTTCGGTTTTCTGCTGGTACTTGCCAGTGTTGAAGCCGGGCTGGCTTTTATGCGTGAGATATTAATGGAAGATGAGCTGGCGACCAGTGCGATGTTGCGGGGCGATGGAGCGGGTGTTGTGGCAACCGCAGATTTCGCCTGGATTACCACTGCAGCACAGATGGGCATGGGGTTCATTCTGCCATTTGCCCTGGTATTTGTTGCTATTCCGCTGGAAACCTTTGTTTCTTCCAGTCGAACTGTGGTCGGTATTCTGGCTTCGGCTTCACTGCGTGCTATTGCTTTTGTGTTGCGACTGATCGGTAATGTCGCACGTTATCTGGGCAGGGCGATGGCCAATCTTTATGACCTGATTATTTTTGGTCCGTTGTGGCTGGAAAACACTATCACAAAAAAAATGAGTCCAGCAAAGGCGGATGCAAATTCATCCGCACACGCGGCTAACTCAGCTTATCAGGAGGCATTATGAAACATCCTATCTTTAAAGTAATAACAATTTTTCTGCTGGTCTTGCAAGGCCTGGTGCTGTCGGGCTGTTCAGATAGTGGACCGAGTAACAGTGGTGTTTATCTGCTGCTGGACACATCAGGTACCTATACCAAAGAATTGACGAACGCATTGAACCTTGTTAACGCATTACTGGTAAAGCAGGAGCCCAATGATTCATTGGCGGTGGCGCGTATCGATACCGGCAGCTTCAGTGAAAAGGACATCATCGCCAAGGTCACTTTTAATGACCGGCCCAGCGAAGCAAACCGGCAGAAGCGTCATTTCCGTGAATCGATGGACAACTTCGTAAAAGAAGTCAAAGCGTCCAGGTACACAGACATTACCGGCGGTATTTTGCAGGCGGCTGAATATCTAAACGAAAAGGGTACCGGCAAAAAGACCATCCTGATCTATTCAGACTTGAAAGAGGAGCTGCCTGAAGGTTATGTGCGTGATATACCTTTTCAACTGGAAGGCTTTGATATCATCGCACTGAACGTGACCAAGTTACGCAGTGATAACATCGATCCACGTGAATACATGGACAGGCTGGAAAAATGGCAGCAGCGTGTAGAAGAAGGTGGTGGCAGCTGGCGTGTTGTTAATGATATGGACAGGTTGGAAAGGGTCTTGTGACGATGAATGAAATTTCTCCGCATATTCTTCAGTTAATGGAGGGTTATACCTTACCGGTAATACTGGTACTGCTGACGCTCGCTTTCATCATTTATCTGAGCTGGGGGAAAATCAGACATAACTGGTTGAACTTAAAAACCCGTTATCGTCTCAACCATCTGGGCATCAAACAGATTTACAATCTGCAGTGCCCGGATGGTCTGGATCATTATTTCAATATTGACCGCCTGATACTGCGACAGGATGGCATCACCTTGCTGGCGCATGTGTGTTATCCGGGTAAGATTTTTTGTGCTGATAAGATCGATGACTGGACGCAGATGCTGGGTAAGAAAAGTTATCGTTTCAAAAATCCGCTTTACGATCTTGACTGCCAGATCAAGGCTGTCTCAGCCCGTGTCCCCGACGTGCCGGTAAATGGTTTTCTGTTTTTTGATCACCAGACCGAATTCCCTAAAGGTCACCCTGACCGTATCCTTCGCTTAAAAGAAATACCGGATGAACTGAAACGTAATAAACAGGATGAAGTGCAGGCAAAGGTCATGTCAGCCTGGCAAGATCTGCTGCGAATGGCAAAGGCCTGAAAAAGCCGGGCCCCCGGCGATAAATTATTCACAATTTCGATTTTATCGGACATACAATAGTATTGTTAAGTTGATTAATTTCACAGAGGAGATATCGCTATGTCTATGACGATGCTCGATGTGACTTTACACATCGATGAAGATACAACACATGATGAAAGGGAGGACCTGCGTGATGTTTTTCTGGATAAAAAGGGAGTGATGACGGCAGATTGCAGGGATACCAGTCCGCACCTGATGATCATCGGTTATGATCCGGAAGATATTACGGCGGCCGAGTTGATGGCAACGGTTAACAGGCGAGGCTATCACGCTGAGCTGATTGCTATGTGATTGACATTTAAAGACCAGGGAGCAACTGCCCTGGTTTTTTTGTTGCTAAAGGCAGCACTTTTCTGTGTATTAGTGTGATAGAAATAACAGTTTGCGGGTAAATGACGTTTTATACTGCAACCAGATTATATTGAATAAAAAAACATATCAAAGGATGAAAATGATGAAAAAAATAACAGGTCTGCTGCTTCTTATCGTATTGACCGGGTGTGCAGGTAAAGCGCCCGTGGTAGATAACTCCGATAAAAACCCCACTGCTGTTTATAGGACCAAAGGTTCCATCGCAGGTTTTGTGCTGCCCGACGCTACTTTTACTGAAGCTGTCTACACACGAGATGACCGTCGTCTGACGTCGACAAAACGGGAGTACGATTCCTGGATGGCCCGGCAGTTTTTCGGTAATAGCAATGAGTCTGTTATCCTGCGTCTAGACAGGGATTTGCGTTGGACTTTGCTTGATGACGATGGTGATAAAACATATACCGAATGCCCTTTGGCGGGATGTGCGGTAGCGAGTATGAAAAAGTTTAAGGATCAACAGGGCAAGGGTAACGGTAAAGATCAGCAGTTTGATTACGACCCGAATGATAAAAAAGCATCTGCCTGTCCGGTGCAGCTTACGCAAAATTCATTCAAGGTCACTGATACCGGGAAAACACGCACCATTGCTGGCCAGCAGAGCAAAGAATACCGGGCAGATTGGGTAGTTGAGTACAAGGATGGTAAAGGCCGTAAGGACAGAAACCAGCTAAAAATGGTTTTCTGGAATGCTAAACCCAGTGCTGAGATGGAAAAAGTATGGGTGGTCAATGCGAAGGCGGACAAGGCCTACCTGAAAAAAATCAAGCAGGATAACAATGCCCTGGCCGCAGTTATACCGGCAGAGATCTTTGCGAGCTTATCTGTTTTTGCAGGTGATAAAGTCAGTAACAGTAAACTGGCAAAGCAGATTGCAAGTGAAATGAAAAAAGTCAAAGGTCACCCGATGTCAACAACCGTAGAATGGTATCTGGACAGGAAAGCCTGTGTCGAGCCACAGAAAACAAAGAAGAAAACAGGTTTCGACTGGAGTAACCCGATTGATTCTATGAGCAAAACAGCCTCAGATATGGCGAGTGATAAAGCAGCAGAAATGTTTTTACCGAATCCCAATGAGCCTATTTTCAGTTACCTTACAGAGGTGACCGAAATCGGTGAAAGGTATGAGCATGACAGCATATTTGATGTGCCGGCAGGTTATAAGCGGGTAAGTAAAAAATAATATTTCTGGATATGAGTGAATGCCCGCTATCGGCCAGGAACGGACATACAAAACAAAGTCAAAAGATTTTCACCGCAGAGGCGCGGAGACGCAGAGTTTATTTTGTTAACAAC
>JADFWF010000309.1 GCA_015222965.1 Pseudomonadota bacterium
CCCATATCTCCAGAGATCGGCCGTATTATTATGGAAAACGGCTCAGCACTCGATGTTGCTGACCAGGCCGAAAAAGATGGTATAGATAATCTAAGACAATCGGCTATCAAGAAAGTTATTGCAGGATTAACCAGCCTGGAAGAAATTAACCGTGTTACCAAAGACTAACGCAGTAAAAGTTTAAAGCAAAAAATATATTTATCAGGACATAATAATGGCTAAGGCAAAAAAAGTAAAACAGGCAAAAACTATAACTTTCAGCTGGGAAGGCACGAACAAAAGTGGTGCAACCATCAAGGGTGAAACAGCTGCCGCCAGTATCGATGTGGTCAAGGCTCAGTTGCGCAGCCAGGGAATCACGCCAAAAAAAGGCAAGATCAAGAAAAAAGGCGGCTCTTTATTTGAAACGAAAAAACCTATCACCACTGGTGATATTGCCGTTTTTGCCCGCCAGCTCGCAACCATGATAAAAGCCGGGGTGCCTATGGTACAGGCATTTGATATCGTTGGTCAGGGACACTCCAATCCCAGCATGGGAAAATTGATCATGTCACTCAAAGGCAACGTGGAAGCAGGCGGTACTTTAGCCAGCGCACTGGCAGAACATCCGAAATATTTTGACGAACTATTTGTTAGCCTGATCGACGCCGGGGAACAATCCGGTGCGCTGGAAGCCCTGCTGGAAAAGGTCGCAACCTACAAAGAAAAATCTGAAGCATTAAGAATAAAAATTAAAAAAGCGATGACCTACCCGATTTCGGTACTGGTGGTAGCATGCATCGTATCTGCCATTCTGCTGATTTTTGTAATTCCAATCTTTGCAGATATGTTTAGTAATTTCGGCGCTGAGCTTCCCGCATTTACTCAATTTGTTGTCAGTCTTTCAGATGGCCTAATCGCAAATATCTGGTATATTGTTGCTGCCATAATAGGCACCGTTGTTGGATTTAAGCAGCTGATATTTCGGTCAAAAGCGTTCAGGGAAGGTCTGGATAAACTCTATCTCAGGATACCCGGGGTTGGTGCACTAACAACCAATGCCGCTGTCGCCCGCTTTTCCAGAACCCTGGCAACCATGTTTGCAGCTGGTGTACCACTGGTAGAAGCCATGGTCTCTGTTGCAGGCGCTGCCGGCAACAGTGTTTATAAAAAAGCCATTATGAATGTAAGGGATGATATCGCTGCGGGTACAACGCTACAGGCAAGCCTGTCAACGAATAAAGATCTATTTCCTAATATGCTGATCCAGATGGTGGGCATCGGTGAAGAATCTGGTGCACTCGATGAGATGCTTGATAAAGTGGCTGAATACTACGAAGCAGCGGTAGATGATTCGGTCGATAATCTGACTGCACTGATGGAGCCCCTGATCATGTCATTCCTCGCCGTTGTTGTTGGTGGTCTGGTCATCGCGATGTACATGCCTATCTTCAAGATGGGTTCGGTAATGTAAATTTCATTCGGCTGTCGTTTTTACTATGCTTGATAATATTGTTGTTGTATTCCAGTCCACACCGTGGTTTTTTTATTCGTCTGTATTATTTTTTGGACTCTGTGTCGGCAGTTTTTTAAACGTAGTCGCTTACCGTTTACCCGCCATGATGGAGCGTGACTGGAAAGTCGAATGCCATCAGTTCCTCGAGATGGAACCACCAGAATTTGAAGACAAACTTGTTGCGCTTAACCTGGCGACACCTGCATCGGCATGCCCCAACTGTGGACACAAGCTGCGCCCCTGGGAAAACATCCCTGTCATCAGCTATTTATTTCTAAGAGCCAGATGTTCTTCATGCAGCGAAAACATCTCGATACAATACCCCGTCGTTGAACTGATCACCGGCATCACTTCACTATATGTCGCTTTTGCCTTTGGCGTAACGATACAGACGCTCGCTGCTTTATTTTTCACCTGGGTATTGATCGCACTCACCTTGATAGATCTTAAAAAACAGCTGTTACCTGATGACATAACACTGCCGCTATTATGGTCAGGCATATTACTGAGCTTCTTTAATGTTTTTACTGACCTGACTTCCAGCGTCATCGGTGCGATGGCCGGTTATATGATCCTCTGGTCTATCTACCAGTTATTTAAACTGTTAACCAAAAAAGAAGGTATGGGTTTTGGTGATTTTAAACTGCTTGCCGCACTCGGTGCCTGGGCGGGTTAC
>JADFWF010000310.1 GCA_015222965.1 Pseudomonadota bacterium
AAAGGGTATGAATACATTGGCAAAGGTTACGTTAATCTGCGGGTCTTCTTCTCGCGGTGTGATCATCACCGCAAAAATTCCCAGCAGCACCCCCACCAGCGCCAATAATGGCGTAATCTGCGTGGTCAAAAAATGTTTGGCAGTATTACCGGAGATGCCCAGTTTACTCATCAGCCTGTCCTGCATCAACATGGCCTGCAGACTGTTGACGGCGTTGCCGCATCGATATGACGCCTGCTTCGATCGGGTCCATCGCAACCTTTTCACCAACAGTCAGTCCCGATAACACTATCTGAGAATCATTGTTTCTACTGCCGAGGCGGACGTGCCTGAAACTGATCGATCCATCTTCAGTCACCACATACACTGCAGTCAGCTCAGAGCGGTAAACAACACTTTGCTGCGGTATCTGTAAAACCTGTTTTTCACCGGTAACCAGTGACGCTTTTACAAACATGCCAGGAAATAAGCCATCGATACCTTCTGGCAGATCCAGCCTGACTTTAAAGGTATTTGAGGCACGGTCAGCGATCGGAAATACAGTAATTTTATCGACCGCTACCCGCACCGGTTCGCTGCCGATGGCCGCATCGGTATAAACGAACGCCTTGCCAAACACACGGATTTTATTGATCAGGCTCTGCGGCACGTCCACATTAACTCTGAGTTTATCCAGTGAAACCCCGGTCATCAGCTGCGCCCCGGTCTGCACGGTTTCACCGACTTCTACATGCCGCTCCGTCACGATGCCGCTGTAAGGCGCTTTTACCCGGGTATAAGATAATTGTTCACTCGCTTCTTCGAGGTTGGCCCTGGCAGAATCCAGACGCGCTTTTGCCGCTGATAAAGCATGTTTGGCCTCGTCCATCCTGGACTTGGAAACAACTTTCTTGGCGTAGATATCTTCGATCCGTTTAAATTCATCTTCCGCTTTTGCAAGGTGTGATATCGCCTCCTTTTCACCGGCTTGCGCTTTTTTCAGCTGCGCTTTCTGTGACACATCTTTGAGATAGAGAATGTCCGCGCCTTTTTCGACGTAATCATCAACATCGACCAGTATTTTCTGAATTGTGCCGCGCGTCTGGGCCGAAACGGTCGCCTTGTTAATTGCTTCAACGACACCATCGAGACGGAATTCACGGTTTAATAAGTCTAAGCTGACCTCAGCAGTTTTAAGATTACTGCCCGTCTCCGATGCATAAACATCCTCAGATTGAACAGCTTGCATAAAACCTGATACCAGGCCGAACAACAGCATTTTTACTGCAAAATTTCTACTTCGTTGCACACGTTTTGAATTAGCCATAACTCTACCCGGGTAATAAGCCTACGCCTATATATTAGGCTTCTCTAATATATAGGCATCTGATAATAAATCAATGGTTTATAACTAAATAAATTGCCATCTATTACTTTTAATCAGATAGTACGCCTTAATTACAGAATGTGAAATATGGATGCTTATAAAACCTGGCTCACCTGCTATACAGATTGGCGATTAATCTTGTTGCTGGATCGGTCGACTCATATTTCTTTTGATGAGGTTTAAAAGAATGCCCGAGGTATAGACAGTAACCAAGCCACTTATATAAGAAACGGTTTAACTTCCATTTTATTTTGATCGCTTTTTCGGGTATATGATCAAAACGTTGACGGCCATGCTGCAAGTGTCCGGTCAACACCTCAACCTGATGCGCGTCATGATACAGACGCAAAGTCAAAGCGGGTTCAGCAACACTGCGTGTGCTCTCTTCAAAATAATAAGTCAGATACAGGGTCGTGGTAAATGGCGTACGTTCGAGCACCGTCATATGCAGACTCAGACAGCCCGGCAGTTGAGAAATATAATTATCCGGCAATGCAGATACATCCGGAATCAGCCTGCGCAGACGTATGTAGTTATTTTCATACAGGTCCATCAGGCTGACAAACCCTTTAGGGTCGACATCCTCGCAACCATAACCGGCAAGACCTGTTTGTTTTGAATTAATCATGGTTTAGTGATTATAGCTAATTGACTTGAAAACAGTATTTTAATTCTGCGGCTGTGTTTGTTCGGCATGACTGTTAATGAGCCTTAGCTGACTTTAGAAACTTTGAAAAGCCTTCACCGCAGAGGCGCGGAGACGCAGAGAAAAACATAGTGTTGTGTATTGTTAATGGCGCCGCAGGCGCCATTAACAAAATAAAACTCAGCGCCTCCACGTCTCTGCGGTGAAGATCTTTTGACTTTGGTTTTTTCTCTCATGCCCGCTATTGGCCATAAGCAGTCACTTACAGTTCCCGCAAAACCCCTTATGCAGACCAATAAGGTGTTTCTATACCTTCACCCAGATCTGCCTCAATTAAGCGCTTTCTCACTTCCAGTAAGCGCTCGATTAACGCTGGCTCAGCTAATTCATACGCCGCTGCATCAGGTACACGCTTAACCACTACGCCCAGTAATTCTGTAATCGCATTACCGATTGAATTCTGACTAATGGTCACGATCAGATCACCTTCATCGTTTCTGTAGATCAGTTGTTTAAAGGCTGGCTGCCAGCGTATCGCATTAGCATATTTTGCATCCGTCACACACTGGTCTCTCACTTTCTTGGCTGAACTCATAAAGCAGTTGTTGAACAGCAATATGCTCTCGATCTGCTCCGGGAAATATGCCCCCTTTGGAACCGGTGCATTGCGTGTTGAGACCTGCGTAAAAAAGGCACGGTAAAAATCGATGAAACCTTTCAGGATCTGGTCGTATTCTTTCCAGAACTCAATATCTTTTAATGCGTCAGTCCCGCCACGTATTTTCCAGCTCGGTAATCCCTGCGGATAACCAGTCAATTCAATTTTTGACGAACCCTTGCTGGTCTGCATCAAGATATTAAAATCCAGTGACGCAAAAAAATCACTGTAAGCATCTCGCATATATGACTGGAACAGACTGTGCTGCCCGCCATCGGTAAGGTTTGGATCGTTCTGATCGGCAAACTTTGCATCACGTAATACCTTCTTATCAAAAACGATAAAATGGTTATGCAGCATACGGATACTGGGCACACCTGGCGATGTTAACGGCCAGGTTGCATCCAGACTTGCCTCACCCGCCAGTACCAGTGCCTCTTCAGGGTCAGGATACTTCTCCAGCATGTAATCAATAATGATCTGATTCATGCGGTTCCAGCTCTTTTTCGTGCCTTCAGGTACCTGCGTGCGGCGCACAGGCCTGCCTAATGGATCCAGTATCGATTTAGACGTGTTGTAGATGATGGATGTATCAAACTCGTTACTATGACCCAGTGCTTTTCTATACAGCAGCAGATCTTCCGGATTCTTTAACAGGCCGTTGTTGTGCTCAAGATCGTTTAAGTTTTCAGTACTATTAAAAAACTCGTTATTGGCCATCCCTTCAGGGATATCCAAAGGGATCGGACGGAACGGGGTTACGATTTCTCTTGGTCCAGATTGCATTACAGCATCCTCTAAAATCAATTAACTACAATATCAGGTAGTTTTAACCTTATAATTGAGATTAATCTACAATAAAATTTAAATGCAGGCATTAACCAGTTTAATGCGCCTGTTTTATGAAATATGTTTTTTGATCAGCTATCTATCTAAACTATAAACAACCATCAGCAATTTTATCAGAGCCCTCATGTGAGTGTTGAATTATGTCTTTGAACCGTCGCAATTTTTTAAAATTTGTCAGCCTGGCCAGTATCGCGCCCTCACTAACCACATTAGTCGGTTGTACCCACCAGAAATTTTATAACCCTGATCAAGATATCATTTTAGGTGGCGGGCGCTTCAAACAAAATGATGAGCTAAAACATGTGCTCGCCATTATCAACTTGCAGCAAAAAGAAAAGAATCTGGTCGATATGGATTTTCTCGCACATGGCATCATCGTTGACCCGAATGATAAAAAACGATTGATCGTGTTCGAAAAAATCGGCCCTGGTGCTGCCGAGATCAACTTATATAATCACACCGTCACTAAAAAAATAAAGACCAGTAAAGAAAAGTATTTTTACGGCCATGGCGCATTTAACAAAACCGGCGACACCCTGTTTTGCACAGAGACATATCTGAGCAACCATAAAGGCATCATCGCTATACGTGATGCCAGCAGTTTTGAAATATTAGGTGAATTCCCTACCTATGGTGAAAACCCTCACGAATGCCAGTTAGTCAACGATGGTACTACACTCGTTGTTACCAATGCAGGAAGTGCCAGCATCGATAGTTCAACGCCGTCTGTAACATACATCGACGTGCAGTCACAAAAACTCATCGAACGCGTAACATTGACTAACCAGCAATTAAATACCGGCCACATAGGTATCGCTGACGATGGCAGTTTGATCGTTGCCTCCGCGCCGAGAAAAGGACTTGAAACAACGCATACCGGCGGCGTCAGTATCCGCAGTGGTAAAAATGAAATGCTGTCGATGACGCAGCCGGAAGTCGTCATCAACCAGATGACCGGTGAAGCGCTGAGCGTCATCGTTGATGACATACACAATATCGCTGCCGTCACTCACCCCGATGGCAACATGGTGACATTCTGGTCCGTCGACAAAAGGGAATTACTTAAAGCGATGAGCGTACCTAAACCACGAGGCGTTACACTTTCACTTGATGAGAAGTCATTCATCATCAGTTATGACATCAATACCAGTGTGATCTTAGTCAGCACTAAAGATCTTACCGCCAGTACTGACTCCATCATGCAACCAACCTATATATCTGGTTCTCACATCTACAACTGGTCAAAAACCCTGACTGAGATCATGCCGACAGATGTTTATACCTGATTAATAAAAATATAAGTTTTAAGTTATAAATAAGCAGGAACAGAGCAGTTAATAATCATGGGCTCTGTAATCATCTTCCTGATACGAGCATAAAATCGATATATTCAACAGCGAAAACAGTTACATAATTTTAACTTAAAACTTACAACTTCTAACTGTCTTTATCATCCATCATACTTTTTAAATCTGCAAACGGGTTAAATTTGGCACTCGGTGCTTTAGCACCATCGAGCGCTATACCCTTGCTAGCCAGTGCTTCTGTCTGACGCTGATGCTCATTATCATGGCAATACATACATAATAATTCCCAGTTACTGCCATCAGAAGGATTGTAATCATGGTCATGATTCTTATGATGGACCGTTAGCTCCTGAAGGTTTACACGGGTAAACTCCCTGCTGCATCTGCCACATATCCACGGATACAGCTTTAACGCCTGTTCACGGTAGCCATGACCACGTTTTTCACTGTCGCTCCTGGCCCTGGCAACGACACTGTCTAATTTTTGATCTGATTGTGATTTTTTGTCAGCCATGATCTTGTTTATTACCTGTGTGAACTTACTGCGTGCAATTCAAAAAAAACTATTTATAATAAAAACTGTGTCTCTTATACATTACTGCATTTTATACAACAACAGCGAATGAAACCATTGTCTAAAAAATCATCTAAAGCGCTGGCGCTAATCAGCCTATTATATGCACCTCTTGCACTTTATGCCGGTGACAGCCTGACGGTTAAAACCATCAGCCTGGACCTTGCTCAGGAGATAGCAATGATAAGCATCGAAGCATGCCGCAAAAAAGGATATCAGGTTAGCGCGGTTGTTGTTGACCGTAATGGTTTAATCCAGGTCGCGTTACGTGATGATCTGGCTTCTCGTTTTACTTTGCAGATCGCTGAAGAAAAAGCCAACAGCGTTATTTTATCCGGAAGCAACTCTGGTGAATTTCGAAAATCTCGTGGAGACATCCGTCCAGAACTAAATCACATGGATGACATCATCATAATGCAGGGAGCCCTGCCCATCGAAATAGCAGGCTCACGTATTGGCGCTATTGGGGTCAGTGGTGCACCCGGCGGTGATATAGATGAAGCGTGTGCGCAGTCAGCTCTGGAAAAAGTAAGCGAACGTCTGCAATTTGCTGAATAACGACCTTATGAAAATCATCAGCATAGTAATAATGCTTCTAACAACCGGAACTTGCGTTGCTGATACTATCTACAAATCGGTCGATAAAGACGGCCGTGTTACTTATTCTACGACACCGCCCGCGAACAGCAAAAATTCAAGCAGCGTTAATATAGCGCCACCGCCTTCCGAGGAACGCATCAAAGCCGCACAGGAAAGACAGGAGCGAAACCAGGAGGCCGCCGGCATCCTGGATGAAAACAGAAAGAAAAGAGATGAGATTACCGCTGAAGAAAATCGTTTGAAACGTGAAAATCAAAAGCAGCAGCAACAACAGAAACAAGCCGATAAAAACAACGAGAACAACAACTACGGCTACCCTTACATGCCAGGGCGTCGTCCCGGTGGCCCCAGGCCACCGATACAACTGCGCTAGACACTATTTTTATAACAATAGATTAAAATTAGTTGCGTTAAATCCTAGCTTTGACTGTATGACTAAAATCGGCCAGAAGCAGACACCCAACAAAAACGGCAGCCAATAGACTGCCGCTAACATATAGTGAATGAGTACTAGTCTTTACGTCTAGCTAATCAGGTTAACGTTTCTTAGGGTTATATTTTTCAAAATCTCGCTGATACTGTTAAAGCACCAGTTACCGCAGCTACTGTGCCTGTGCCACCCACAGTATTGTTTATGAAATCACCATAGTCATCGGCATCACGTATTGCCACTGATAGATCAATAGAAATAACATCCCAGTTATATCCAAGACCTCCAACAAGTTGTAAGCCTGAAAAATCTTCATCACCTGAAAGCCCTGAAATTTCCCATGTCTCCTTAAATAAGCCACCACCACCGTATATTTTAAATCCTTGTGTTGCCAAACCTGTTCCAGCAACTACAGATAAATCTAAGCCAGTCGCTTCTAATTCACTAAAATCATCGTTCTCTAGGGAATAATAAGCACCTTTTATAGCCACGTTATCATTAAAAGCGTAGGCAGCATTTAACGCTAAACCACTGAACTCGTCATCACTACCCATCGCTGGATCACTATAAGATAAATTAAGCGCATAAGTGCCAAGACCCACAGAAAATTTCTTTTCCTGTATTTCTTCTGCTTGTAAGTTCAGTGAAAATAAGGGAATAGTAGAAATCATTACTACCTGTAAATATGTCTTCATGGGTTATTTCCTTTGTATTAAAATTTGAGTTAATAATTTAACTTAGCATAGAAAGATATTCTAGCGAGCACTAAATTATAATATTGACAGTTTGCGCCAACGAGTTGACAACTCATAAAGGTCTCCTGTGGATCGGTAACAAACAGTCAAACCTAGGTTATTCTCAAAACTCTACCGACTATCCGTCTTCGTCCATAAACCGACTTGTAAGAAAAAACAATTTTCCCGCAAATGCACGCAAATGCACGCAAATAAACGCGGATAAGAGCTATAAAAGTAATCTGTCATTGCGGGCGAAGCGCGGCAATCTCTATCAGATGACTGTGCTATCT
>JADFWF010000311.1 GCA_015222965.1 Pseudomonadota bacterium
CCAAAAAACTGCGTGACAAAAAAAGGTAAAAACCGTTTCTGTGTAAGCAGCTCAAATTGGCCTGCTGATTTTTTACCATCCACGATTTACACCTGTCTTACCTATAGAGACTGCAGCCATTGATCGATCACCTGCGTTAACGCGTCACCTTTGTCGATATAGTAATGTTCTGCACCTGCAACGACAACTTGAGCAGATTTGTTATTAGCCGCTTTCTCGATCAAACGCAACCGCTCAGGCGCCATCTTTATAACGGCCGGATAATCATTCTCCGCATAGACGTCCAGCACCGGGACTTTGATTCTGTCTAATGGGAACGGCTGTTTCATCGGTTGTTTGTAATCAGTCGCACCCATACCGATACCAACGTAAGCATCTATCGTTTCAAATGATTCAGTATCTGCCCATGCCATCGCCATGTGGGCACCGCAACTGTGTGCGATAAGCACCACCCTACCCTTTAGGTTTTCCCGTGCATATGCGATCGCAGCCTCGATCCTTGATATCGCCTCTGGAAACAAAGGAATGTAGTCATAGTACTTTGCCTGCTTTTCCAATACCGGCATCTGTACCGACAGCGTATTCCATCCTGACTCGACCAGACCGACTCTTAACGGGTTGATCGCATCCTGCCAGTCAGGGTGAAAACCACGACCATGCAAGATTACAGCGGTGCCTCTGGCTTCTTCGGCTTCGGTATAGATAGTTAAAAACTCATGGTCATTCGCTTTTAAAAAAACCGCATCGCCATCAAGGATGGCATCTACAATTTCATCTGCCATGCGTTTCTCACGCTCGAGGTCAGACGCATAGGCTGTTGATATGGAGAATAAAAACAGACTAAATAAGAATGCAAGGCGGTTTAAATATGTCATTTGACTATGGCTTTTTTACTCGGTTTAGAAGCAGTTCAATTTAACATTAATGTCGTAATAATCTAGTATTTTCTACGGTTAGGTCTATCATTATATTAGTCTTTATATAGATACAGGTATTTTATGTCTGAAAATTTACGCCGATTTCCACGCCAGGAAATACAGATAGAAGTTGAACTCAGCTTTCTTGAGGACAGCGCACGCACCGTCATTACTCGTGATATGAGCGAAGGCGGTCTGTTCATGCGATTAAAAGACACGGAACACTACCCGATGGGAGAGATGGTCAACCTGCGTTTCAAAGACCCTCTGGCCGACTTCGCAAACACAGAAAAAGACGGGATAATCGTGCGCCACACTGATGATGGCATTGCAGTGGCCTTCGTTGAGATAGATGATTTCTAATCGACAACATCCTGATTCTCTGTATCGCACTCCACACAACCCAGTTCAAACCCTATATTTTCAAGTCTTGCCTGCTCAGACTCCAGCCATTGACGAAAGACCACTTCATATCTGAACAGCTTTAATCTTCAACGGGCCCCAGCAGATGGCCTAACCACTGTGTTTCAGGCTTACTATCCAGCGCCAGCTTCACAGTAATGGTTAGCGGCACTGACAGCAGCATACCTACCGGCCCTAATACCCAACCCCAGAAAACCAGAGAAACAAACACTACCAGTGTCGATAAACCTAGACCTTTGCCCATATATTTTGGCTCTATGATACTGCCGATCATCACATTTACCGCAACATAAACCGCAGCCACCAGCAGCGCAGAACCGAACCCCAGCTGGACAAGTGCCAGCATCACTGCTGGAACCGCCGCGATTATCGAACCGATGTTGGGAACAAAATTGAGCATAAAAGCAAGCACGCCCCACAACACTGGATAGTCAACACCGATCAGCCACATCGCCATCGCGATGATGATGCCGGTGGCGATACTGATGATGGTCTTCAAACTCATATAACTGCGCAACTTATCTACAAACACCTGTGAAAACAGCGGGCCATCGCTCGCTGATTGCTCTGAGCCTGTGCTGTGCAAGGCGATAAATTTCTGGGTAAAACCTGCTGCTTCTATCAGGATAAAAACCACAGTCAGAATGATCAAAAACGAGTTCGTTAGAACACTGCCAAAACCTATTAATATTGAAGACACTAATCCCAGCGCAGCTGCAGGGTCTGCCACTTCTCTTATGCTATCCGTGACTGAGATGCCGTGATCATTCAACCAGCGTAACGCCTCGCCCCACTCCGCGGTTATCCGCTGCTGATACTCTGGCAAAGTCCGGCTAAAATCTGTTATCGAACTGCCGACCAGATAGGTCAATCCAAAACCGATAAAGATTACCAGCAACATCACAGCGGTAAGCGCCAGACCTTTGGGAAATCCTTTATCCTGTAACATGCACATCAACGGGTAACTTATCACCGCTATGAAAGCCGAGAGCAAAAACGGCACCAGCAATGGTGCCGCATACTTCATACCAGCGATAACGATCACCAGGGCAGCACTGACGATCAGTGCACGCGATGCAGGGGAAAATGATTTAGTCACAACAGCTCCTTATCTATGTGTTTTTTTTAAAAGTCAGCATTTCATCCGATGATAATTATGAGTTTCCGGTTATGAGCCTTAAGAGAAGTTGGCAGTTTGCAGTTGGCAGTCATCAGTTAAAAACAAAAAGACTAAAAACTTGAGTTCACTGCGGC
>JADFWF010000312.1 GCA_015222965.1 Pseudomonadota bacterium
AAATGTTTTTCTCTGCGTCTCTGCGTCTCCGCGCCTCTGCGGTTCAAGTTTTTAAAGTTTTTTGGAGGTCAGCTAAGGCTCAAAAACAGACTAACAACACCAAACAACTGCGCCTAATCTTGCAACTTAATCAAAAAGTAAAACATCTCATCCATTTCACCCTGCCCCGCCAACTGCAAGTTCCGCTGTCGGCAAAATGCCAGTATATCGCTCTGCAACGCCTGTTTTTTTGAAACCGCCATCAACGTCTGTCCAGACAGCAGTACTTCCAGCGCATCATTCAATTTGGAAAATGGCACTGCGCAATCAGTACCGGAAATATCGACAAAGAGGTCACAGGGAATTGAATCAAGGCTCATGAAATACCTTTAGAAAGAAAATTCAACCGGCTTGAGATTTTCTTTGTTTTTATCAAAATCAGCCCACAGCTCCGCGTAGCTAAGCAGCGCTTCAGGATGTTTTAATGTCGGCGCAATCTCAGCTAGCGGCCACAGAACAAAGGCATTTTTGAGAATCTCTCCGCGCGGCAGTCTCAAGCCATTCTCATCCAGTATCAGATCATCGTACAACAGCAGATCAAGGTCCAGCGTCCGCGATGAAAACCTGGGGCCACTCCGGTCGCGGCCGTGGGCATCTTCTATGTCACGCAATATTTGATTGGCTTCGAATACAGACGCACTAACTTCACAGGCGATCACCATATTATAGAAAGCATCACCATCAAAACCTACCGCATCACTTTCGTAAACTGAGGACAGGGTTAAATCACCAAATGCCTGCTTCAGCGCAACTATGCCCGCACGGGTATTTTCTTCACGGTTAATATTGCTGCCAAGACTGATATATATAGTGCTCATTGTCAGGGTATCGATCAGCCCAGTCGCTCTTTCTGGCCACGTTCAATAATAACCCCCACCGAGCGCGAGCCAGTCACCGCACCTAATTTACTGAGCTTCAAGCGGCACCAGGGCACATTAAAGTCATTCAATATTATTTCTGCCAGACGCTCTGCTAACGTCTCTACTAACTGAAACTGGCTTTCTTCGGTAAACGCAATCAATGACTTTGCGACCGCTTTATAATTTAGCGCATCATCAATGCTTTCAGTGGCCGCAGCTTTTGTATTGTCAGCCGCCATCTCGATATCCAGCGCGATGGTCTGCTTTACCTCACGTTCCCAGTCATAGATACCGATGATGGCATCTATACGTAAATCCTCAATAAAAACAATGTCATGCTGCATACAGCAAGCCTCTGGAATAGCGTAAAAAAAGGTATTATACATGGCTGACAGTGCTTGCGAGTGGCAGCAATCGGCCAGCAGCGGACTTTTAAAAACAAAGTCAAAAGCTTGTTCACCACAGAGGCACAGAGGACACAGAGGACACAGAGAAAAATAATTACAAATTTGTAAAAAAGTAGGTCGGGCACTTCCCGACAGGATGCGGCTCATATACGCATAAAACGGCGGGCAGTGCCCGCCCTACAAAAACTTACAAGCTGTTCTCTGTGCCTCTGTGGTAAATCGCTTTTAAAGTTTTTAAGGTCGCCTAAGGCTCAAAAAGAGCACTCCAACCAGAAATTCAGCCCTTTCAGCACTTGCCACTGCCCTCTTTCTCCGTTAGAATTGCCGGCTCATTTTTACCGGGTCTCAGGCTATTGCATTTGTGACCCTGATTATTGAATTTTTTGGAGTATTAACAATGTCTAGAGTATGCCAAGTCACAGGAAAACGTCCAGTTTCTGGTAATAACGTTTCCCATGCTCACAACAAGACAAGACGCCGTTTCTTGCCTAATTTACACACTCACCGTTTCTGGGTTGAAAGCGAGAACCGTCACGTAAAACTGCGCGTTACTGCCAACGGCATGCGCATCATCGATAAGAAAGGTATCGATACGGTTTTAGCTGAAATGCGCTCACGCGGCGAAAAAGTCTAATCCCAGGGTATAGGAGAACATCATGCGCGAAAAAATTAAAATGGTTTCATCTGCGAAAACTGGTCACTTCTACACCACGACCAAGAACAAACGCACCATGCCAGAAAAACTGGAAATGAAAAAGTTTGATCCAGTGGTACGCAAATATGTGATGTATAAAGAATCGAAGATTAAGTAATTTAATCAGACACTTTATGCGTCATAAAAAACCCGGTTCTGCCGGGTTTTTTATTGCCAATAATATAACCTGATTTTACTTTATAGTCACACACAACAAACCGACCTCTACCGATTGCACCACTACACGCTCACCTTTCTCTATAGCAGAAACATCGCTGCTGCTATCTATTTCAACTTTCCAGTCTATGCCTGAATAGCGGTAACTGCCCGGCGCCGTGGTAGTTATATCATCCATCAGTACAAATTCCAGACCGACGATATCACTGCTTGGTTTTTGCTCTGGCGTCGATTTATCCTGCATCGCCATCAGCGGTTTCCATAAAACCGCGCTGCAGATGCCAGTCGCGATACCAAAACTGGCAGTTCCGGCAATCCAGGTTTCCGGTATAACACCTGCACTCATCAGCAGGCCCGAGATCAGCGCACCCAGGCCGGCAAATAAAAAGATGATGGTAGTAAAACCGAATAAAAGAACTTCTGCGGCGAGCAAAGCAAAGCCCAATGCAATCCAGAATCCGGACATATGATTGTTGATGTACTCCATCATTACTAACTTACTCCGGCACTATTATCTTTATTCTTGTTAATCGAATTAATGATGGTCATGGCTTCGGCAACTACGTTAGATGCACTGGTTTTGTCATCACTCAACAAAACGACCGATGATTTTCTTGCGATAGCTGCTTTTGCCTGAATGGCACTTTCTGCAAGATCCAGCTGGATAGCTTTCTGCCCCTTCTCTTCTAGCGCAATGGCACCGACCACCTCCAGTGCTTTAGCTCTGGCATCCGCCACCGCAATGATCGCCTGCGCTTCACCTTCAGCACGCAATATCTGCTCTTCTCTGTCGGCTTCGGCCGCAAGCACGATCGAACGTTTCTGGCCTTCGGCGACATTGATTGCCGACTGACGCTCACCTTCTGACTCCAGGATGGCCGCCCGTTTTTCACGCTCCGCCTTCATCTGCCTTTCCATCGCTTCCAGCACAGTACGCGGCGGTTCGATATCCTTTATCTCGTAACGCAACACCTGAACGCCCCAGGGACCGGCTGCCTCATTGATCTGCTGCACGATATTGATATTCAGTGATTCGCGCTCTTCAAAGGTTTTATCCAGCTCCATCTTGCCTATCTCGCTACGCATGGTGGTCTGCGCCAGCTGCATTACCGCGTACACATAATTATCAACACCGTAAGAAGCCTTGTACGGATCCAGTACTTTTAGATATAAGACACCATCAACAACCAGCGTAATATTATCCCTGGTGATCGCCCCCTGACTGGGCACATCAACCGCCTGCTCTTTTAATGAGCGGTCATAGGCCACTTTATCGATGAAAGGCAGCAAAAAATTCAAACCTGCTTCCATAGTTTTATTAAATTTACCAAAGCGTTCGACCACGAAAGCACGATTTTGCGGCACGAATTTGATGGAAGATTTCACCAGTACGATGGTCAGTACGGCGAAACCTACCCAGAAGTTAAATATCAGATCAAAAATATCAGTCATGAAAATCTCCTTTTATAGTTGCCTGCAGATAATGAACAGAATCCACCAAATATTCAAGGCTTAACTCATTAAAATAGATAAACATTTTCCAAATATAAGCATGGAGTCATTCCACATAATTTAAACTTTTTTTGATATTTATCAAAGAAAGGAGTTAATGTTACTTGATACAATTTCTAATTCACCCCAAACAAAGCGTAGATATCATGGACACTGAAAACACGAGCATTAAAAAGCCACCTGCCAAAAAATCGGCCCCGCCACCTGCTAAAAAATCGGCCCCTGTAAAACGCACGAAAAAAGATCTGAAAGAAATTCTTGCCGACATGTCAGACCCCGAAAAAGTACTGGCATCACCGGATATCATCTCTGCCGATAATCTATTAGAGGTCAGTTATGAGCTGGGTGAATACCCCTATCCTGAAAAGATAGGCAAAAAAGAATACGAACACGAAAAGCAGTTACTACAGGCAGAACTGCTCAAGGTTCAGGTCTGGGTAAAAGAAAAGCAAAAACGCATTACCGGTTTCTTCGAAGGACGGGACGCTGCTGGTAAGGGCGGCACCATCAAACGTTTCATGGAACATTTAAACCCACGGTCTGCACATGTCGTTGCGCTGGAAAAACCCACGAACAAAGAACTGGGACAATGGTATTTTCAGCGTTATATCGAGCAGATGCCAACCAATGGCGAGATCGTACTGTTTGACCGCTCATGGTACAACCGTGCAGGTGTTGAGCGCGTAATGCATTTCTGCACACCGGAAGAACACCTGGAATTTTTACGCACTGCGCCAGAACTGGAGCGTATGCTGGTCCACTCAGGCATGATCATGCGCAAATACTGGTTCTCGGTCAGCCGTCACGAGCAGCTACGCCGCTTCCACTCCCGCTCGCATGATCCTTTGAAACACTGGAAGCTTAGCCCTATCGATCTGGAATCACTGGATAAATGGGAAGACTACACCGAGGCCAGACGCAGCATGTTCTTCCATACCGATACTGCAGACGCACCGTGGGTCGTAGTTAAATCAGACGACAAGAA
>JADFWF010000048.1 GCA_015222965.1 Pseudomonadota bacterium
CGGCAAAAGCATAAACTCATCATCACTGAAACCGCTCTATAACAACTGATGACTTTTGATCTAAGCCTGATCGATCAAGCCGCCAGGACCATACGACAACGCATTAAGACAGGTGAATTATCCGAGGCATGCTGCATGTCGTCCGTAGCCACACCTGTGACTGAAGCATGGGACATGGCACAGGAACTCGCAGCTGATTCACCACTGTCTTCAGAGCAACAACAGAACATATTAAAATTCTTAAATCCTGTGATTAAAAAACAATTGGACAGTGGCGAACCGGGTGATTTCGATCTGATCTATGAACGGCTTTTACAGCTGATTTCATTACCTTGAAATAGTTTTTGCAGGGTGGGCATTGCACACCATCATAGTATACCTATGACTAAGCTCTGTCGGGCAATGCCCGACCTACGTTTTTTACTGTCGGTCATGAAGCGGACTTACAGGCAAAAAGCATTATGTCCACAGATGAACGCAGATAAAAACTATTAGATATTTGTCATTGCGAGCGCAGCGCGGCACTAATTTTTAGGAAAAAATTGAATGCGTCTAGCAGCCCGTAGGGTGAATTACATGGAAGTAATTCATAATCACTATCAGGCGACCGTGCTATCTACAGGAGATTGCCGCGCTACGCTCGCAATGACGCATTATTGATTTTGTTTTTTATCTGCGTTCATCTGTGGACAATATGTTTTTGTTTATTTCTCAGAGCCCGCTTTGGCTCAACAAAAGCCGCCCAGATTCTAGCAATCACCGTCAGATAAAATACATTTTTTATCCGGTAATCCACTATCGTGAATAATCACACCCATTACACGTCCTACATAAAATTACCGGTACTTTCTGTTTTTCTAATTACCGAGTATACTTTTAAAAAAAGCGATGGACTTGCAAACAAATAACCGCTATCCACACAGGTAATACTATGGTCTTTGAATCATTCGCTGAAAGCCTCTCTTTCTTATTATTGTCAACGTTTGTCATCTCGGTCATCCTTGGTGCGATCGTAAATAAAACAAACTTCTGCACCATGGGCGCAGTGTCCGACATGGTCAACATGGGTGACTACGACAGGTTCAGAGCCTGGCTACTCGCTATCGCAGTTGCCACTATCGGCGTCAGCATTTTTGAATACATGGAACTGGTAAACGTTACTGACGCCTTCCCTCCTTATCGCGACTCACGGTTAATATTTGTCGAAAACATTCTTGGCGGCATATTGTTCGGCATCGGCATGACCTTCGCCAGCGGCTGTGGCAATAAAACCCTGATCCGTATCGGCGGCGGCAACATCAAATCCATATTTGTGTTTATCGTCATTGCGCTCATCGCCTATTACATGACCAACCCGTTCCCAGACAGCGATAAGACTTTATACAGCGTTTTATTCTATGACTGGATCAGTCCACTAGCGATCACACTCGACAGCAACCAGGACATCGGCGCCTTGATCGGTGGCACTGAAAATACCCATACAATGAGACTGGTAGCGGGTTTAGCTGTTGCCGCCGGCATGTTATTTTACATATTCAAAGCAGTCGATTTCAGAAGCAGTAAAGATAATATTCTGGCTGGCGTCGTTATCGGTTTGATCATCCTCACCGCCTGGTACATCAGCAGCAACATCACTATTAATGCTGACGATAGCAGTTACTCACTATCTGATTATTATTCTGAGTGGGATATGCTGGCTGAAGATGATGAAGGCAAACCTGCCACCGGTCGCGCGCTCAGCTCTCAGTCATTTACTTTTATCAACCCTATCGGACAGACCTACGGTTACATCAAAGGAGGCCTCGACTCCGCCCTGTTAACATTTGGATTAGTTTCTGTGTTCGGTGTGATTCTTGGCTCACTATTATGGTCACTCATCAGCCGGTCATTTCGTATCGAATGGTTTTTTGACTTAAAAGATTTTCTCAATCATTTCTTTGGTGCCATATTGATGGGCTTTGGTGGCGTGCTCGCGCTTGGCTGTACCGTCGGACAAGGCATCACCGGCATGTCGACACTGGCGCTGGGTTCGATACTCACCTTCATCTCCATCGTCTTTGGCAGCGCTCTGACCATGAAGATACAATATTACAAACTGGTCTATGAAGATGAAGCAAGCTTTGCCAAAGCATTTATTACTGCCCTGGTTGATATGAAATTACTGCCAGCATCAATGCGCAAGCTCGATGCCGTCTAGGGCTGCTAACTAGCGATGCAGTACAGACAATAACATCCTGGGAATGACATCTAAAAAACTTGAGCCAGCTGAAGAAACACCGGTGCAATGGTATGTGTATGTTCTTCGCTGTGCTGATAACAGCTTGTATACCGGCGTAGCGCTGAACGTAAACAAACGTTTAGACGAGCATAATGGCATCACTAAAAATGGCGCCAAATACACCCATGCAAGAAGACCTGTCCAACTCGTTTACCAGGAGCCAGCAGATTCACGCTCAGAAGCATGCAAACGTGAATATGTAATCAGGAATTTGAAAAAACCTCAGAAAGAAAATTTGATAAAAATCAAAAATTTGGCCCACTGTACGACTTAAAAGCTAAATAAAACAGACAACAAACCTTTTATTGATGTGCATCAAGTAAAAATAACCAGTCAATATTATTATATACGCGTCGCAGGTTTTCATAGTTCCTGCGGCGATGCCTCCGCATTGCCTCTCTCTCCTGGAGGCGTGCATACGGCGTGAGCTGGTTACTCACGCCGTTTTTTATTTCTGGCTCTTTATTTCCTGCGAATAATTCCTGTCCTTAAAACGTCTAATACGATACTGTATCTGTATTGTCTGCTTAATTGCGGCCAACACGCGTTTATCTGGAGAGGTTTCATGCCAAAATTACCTTATATCTTCTCGATTCTCTTTTTTATATGCTCTACCGCCTTTGCCGGCAATTCAGGCGATACGCCCTGGGGCAGTTCAAAAGTTACA
>JADFWF010000008.1 GCA_015222965.1 Pseudomonadota bacterium
ATCAAGAACTGCTAGGTGGTGTGCAGACAATGGTCATGGAAGATAAAGTTGTTGACTGGATCACTGAGCAGGCATCGGTCAGTGCTAAAGCCAGCACTTTTGATGAAGTCATGAATCCTGAGGCTTAAAAATTCGAACTTTTATTAGAATTCTGAAACAAACATCACATAAACATAAACGGCGAAAACAATGATCGATAATAATTCTAATAGTGCTTCAGAAGCGCAATCATTAAACCTGGTGCCAATGGTCATCGAGCAAACTCCTCGTGGAGAGCGTTCTTATGACATCTATTCGCGCTTGCTCAAAGAGCGTGTAATTTTTATCGTGGGACAGATCGAGGACCACATGGCCAACCTCGTCGTGGCGCAGCTGTTATTTCTGGAATCAGAAAATCCGGATAAAGATATTTCAATCTACATCAATTCACCAGGCGGCTCGGTGACAGCGGGTCTGGCCATATACGACACCATGCAGTTTATCAAACCTGATATCAGCACATTGTGTATCGGTCAGGCTGCCAGCATGGGCGCCGTATTACTGGCTGCGGGTACTAAAGGCAAACGTTTTTCATTGCCACATTCGCGCGTCATGATCCATCAGCCATTAGGTGGTTTTCAAGGGCAGGCAAGTGATATCGAGATTCACGCCAAAGAGATCTTAAAAATCCGTGAACAGTTAAATCAGTTATTGGCTAATCACAGCGGCCAGAGTATTGAGACGATCGATAATGACACCGAACGTGATAATTTCATGGGTGCTGATGAAGCCGTTGAATATGGCATGGTTGATGAAGTGCTGAAATCGCGAGACTAGTTCTAAAATTTATTTTATTAAAAATCAGTCGTTTATGTAAATAGATGACTGATTTACTCTTGAAAAATATGAGTTCAGCCTCATATTTCCACAAAATACCTGTAAAAACCGGTCTAAACCCTACATGAATTTTATCTATACGCTATTGTCTAGTGTATAGATAATTTTTAGCGATTATTGCAAGAATAACTTGAAAGATGGCCCGTGAATTGGCAAGGTAACAGTTAATACGTGTTGAGAGAGATTTATGAGCGACGATAGAAACACCACCGGAAATGATTCAGAGAAACTTCTTTATTGTTCCTTCTGCGGCAAAAGCCAACACGAAGTTAAAAAGCTGATCGCAGGTCCCTCTGTTTACGTCTGTGACGAGTGCGTCGAGTTATGCAATGACATCATCCTGGAAGAACTGGAAGATGAAACCAGTACCGCGATCAAGAAGTTACCGACACCGCGTGAAATTAATGCCATTCTCGATGATTATGTTATCGGTCAGGCACGCGCCAAAAAAATACTCTCTGTAGCGGTTTACAACCACTACAAACGCCTTGAAGTAAAACATAAAAAAGACGACATCGAATTATCTAAAAGCAACATTCTGATGATCGGGCCTACCGGTTCCGGTAAAACACTGCTGGCTGAAACATTGGCAAGATTGCTGGATGTGCCTTTCACCATCGCCGACGCAACGACGCTGACCGAAGCAGGTTATGTCGGTGAAGATGTCGAAAATATCATTCAGAAATTATTGCAGAAATGTGATTATGACGTTGATAAAGCGCAGACAGGCATCGTTTATATCGATGAGATCGATAAGATTTCCCGTAAATCTGATAACCCGTCAATCACCCGCGATGTATCAGGTGAAGGTGTGCAGCAGGCATTGCTGAAGCTGATCGAAGGTACGGTGGCATCGGTTCCTCCGCAAGGCGGGCGTAAACATCCGCAGCAGGAATTTTTGCAGGTTGATACTTCTAACATCCTGTTTATCTGTGGTGGTGCTTTTTCCGGGCTCGATAAAGTTATCCGTAACCGTTCTGAAAAAGGCGGCATAGGTTTTAGCGCCGAAGTCAGAACAAAAGAAGAAGAACGTAAAGCACACGAAGTTATCGATGAGCTGGAAGCCGATGATTTGATCTCCTATGGTCTGATCCCGGAGTTCGTCGGTCGTTTACCCGTGGTAGCGACACTTGAAGAACTGGATGAAGATGCACTGGTTACTATTTTAACCGAGCCGAAAAATGCATTAAGCAAACAATACGGCAAGATGATCGAGATGGAAGGCAGTGAACTGGAGCTTCGCGAGGAAGCGCTGCATGCGATTGCCAAAAAAGCGATGGAGCGTAAAACCGGTGCCCGGGGATTACGCACCATACTCGAAAATATCCTGCTCGACACCATGTATGAACTGCCGTCACTGGACGGAGTTTCTAAAGTTGTTGTCGATGAGGCTGTAGTCGAGGGCAACAATCAGCCGTACCTGGTTTACGAAGGTGGTGAGCCGCAAAAGATAAGCCAGGAAAGTTGAGAAGGTATTTAAGCGATCAGCAACTTACAAATATAAAACAGTGACTTGCAATTTATCTTCTTGTTTTCAGTTTATTTTATTGTCAGGACACTTGAAAAGCTTCGCGTTTGTCTACACTTACTAATAACGATTTAATAATTAGAGGTAGCCATGGCTAGCACAAAAGACCAGGAAGCGAATTTACCGCAGTCTTCAGAAGTACCCGTTTTGCCGTTACGTGATGTCGTGGTTTATCCACATATGGTCATCCCTCTATTCGTTGGCCGCGAAAAATCCATACAAGCACTTGATTCAGCGATGCAGGCTAACAAGCAGATATTGCTGGTGGCACAGAAAAGTGCCGATATCGATGATCCTGCAATCGATGATGTGCATGAGATCGGTACGCTTGCGACTATCCTGCAATTGTTAAAACTACCTGACGGTACCATCAAAGTACTGGTCGAAGGTTCTCAGCGCGCACATATCGAAGGCATGAAAGAGAGCGGTGCATTTTATGTTGCCGGTTATAGCCTGCTGTCAGATGATGCCCCTAAAGACGATCAGGAACTCGAAGTCCTGTCACGTTCGACACTCAGTGTTTTTGATCAATACGTAAAACTGAATAAGAAAGTACCTGCTGAAGTTTTAACTTCTCTGGCCGGTATCGATGAGCCTTCTCGCCTTTCCGATACGATCGCTGCGCATATGTCGCTGAAACTGGATGAGAAACAGAAGATTCTGGAAATCTCTAACGTGCAGCAGCGTCTCGAGTACATCATGAAGTTGATCGATGGCGAAATCGATATGCTGCAGATCGAAAAGCGTATCCGCGGCCGCGTCAAACAGCAGATGGAAAAAAGTCAGCGTGAGTATTACCTGAATGAACAGATGAAAGCCATTCAGAAAGAGTTAGGTGATATGGAAGATACACCTAATGAAGTTGAAGAGCTGGAGCAAAAGATTGAAAAATCTGGCATGAGCAAAGAGGCCAGAAAAAAAGCGGATGGTGAATTAAACAAGCTGAAAATGATGTCACCGATGTCGGCTGAAGCGACGGTCGTGCGTAACTACATCGACTGGCTGGTCGACTGCCCGTGGAAGAAAAAATCCAAGATTCGGAATAATCTCGCCGGTGCCGAAGAGGTGCTCAATGAAGATCACTACGGTCTGGATAAGGTTAAAGAGCGCATACTGGAATATCTTGCTGTGCAGCAGCGGGTGAAGAAATTAAAAGGTCCGATATTATGTCTTGTCGGTCCGCCGGGTGTTGGTAAGACCTCACTAGGACAATCAATTGCCAGAGCGACTAATCGTAAATATACACGTATGGCACTGGGTGGCGTACGTGATGAATCAGAAATTCGTGGTCACCGACGTACCTATATCGGTTCATTACCTGGGAAAATAATCCAGAATCTAAGCAAGGTGGGTACACGTAATCCATTATTCCTGCTCGATGAGATCGACAAGATGGCGGCTGATTTCCGGGGTGACCCGGCTTCAGCATTGCTGGAGGTTTTAGACCCTGAGCAGAACCACACATTTGCTGATCATTACCTGGAAGTGGATTTTGACCTCTCTGACGTGATGTTTGTTGCCACCGCCAACAGTATGAATATTCCCGGCCCGTTATTGGACCGCATGGAAGTTATTCGTCTGCCGGGTTACACCGAAGATGAAAAAGTAGAGATAGCAAAAAACTATTTATTACCGAAGCAACTGAAAAATAATGGTTTAAAAGAAGGCGAATTAGAAATTACTGATGCAGCCCTGCGTGACGTGGTTCGCTATTACACACGCGAAGCAGGTGTACGCAGTATCGAGCGCGAGATAGCAAAGATCTGCCGTAAAGTTGTTAAGGAAGTCGTGCTCAACAAAAAGAAAATAGGGGCCGTCACCAAGGTAACACCAAAAATACTGGAAAAATATCTTGGTGTTAAACGTTTCCGTTATGGTGTTGCCGAAGACAATGATCAGATCGGTCAGGTTAATGGTCTGGCATGGACCGAGGTTGGTGGTGAATTATTGACTATCGAATCTGCGGTGATGACTGGTAAAGGCAAGCTTTCCTACACCGGCCAGCTTGGTGATGTCATGCAGGAGTCAATCCAGGCGGCGATGACGGTAATTCGTAGTCGTGCAGCCGCCCTGGGTTTGAAACCAGATTTTCAGGATAGTATCGATATCCATGTGCATGTACCTGAAGGCGCGACACCTAAAGATGGTCCAAGTGCGGGCGTCGGCATGTGTACAGCGCTGGCTTCATCGATTACCAAAAAGCCGGTCAATGCAAATGTTGCCATGACAGGTGAGATAACGCTGCGTGGTGAAGTACTGCCGATCGGCGGTTTGAAAGAAAAATTGCTGGCTGCGCACCGCGCTGGAATCAAGACAGTTTTGATTCCGCATGAAAATGAAAAAGATCTGGTAGAGATCCCCAAAAATATTTTAAGCAAACTTGATGTGAAACCGGTACGCTGGATTGATGAGGTGCTAGAACTTGCATTAACTGAAATGCCAATACCATTGAAAGATGCCGAAAAAGACGGTGAAAAGTCATCAAGTTCAGCAAAAAATAAAAAAACAGAGACCACCATGCGACACTAGCTGGAGAGCTGGAATCCGTATGGCAGTATATGCTTATTTAATAACTCGTTAATTTAGCTAAATACTTCTTTATTTTATGTCTAAGCCGGCCAACGCATTTTATCAATGCGTTGGCTTTTTTATTTGCAATAATCACTGAAATACCAGTGTTTTTGCAGGTTTGGCGTTGACACACTGATTAACTCACTGTATAAATCCCGCTTAGCAAAACTTTGGTAGTAACCTTTGCATG
>JADFWF010000313.1 GCA_015222965.1 Pseudomonadota bacterium
GATGTATACCAGTCTTCAGGATAACCATCAAATTGTGGTTTAGTATGCGCACCATGCAAATGAACCACTGTGCGAACTTCTGGTTCACCTTTGTCAGTGCCATGCAAAGTTGTGTCGATAGGAAACAGGTGCGACAGAGGCAATTCATTTATCCATTTCACGGCAACCGGCTTATCTTTTCTTGCCTCGATTGTTGGACCAGGAAAACTGCCCTCGAAACCCCAGACCGTCGTTGCTGGGAAACCCGTTGGCAACACCTGTTGCTGAAACTCAGACATCGTCACTTTATAGGATGCAGCGTTTTTAGATTCTCCGGTGGGATTAAGTGTTGCTGGAATGGGTAAAGGATCTTCGAATTTTGGTATTACATCTGGATTTAGAGGTGGGCTGGTATTCATGTTTGCCATGCCCTGTCGCCATGGAACAGCAAAACCACCTACAGTTAATGCGCTTGCTTTAAGAAATTGCCTTCTTGTACTCATTTACTTCCTCCTGATAACGATTGGTTGGTCGTTCATTAAGAGCACTCGAATCTCGAACTTGCTCCCGTTTAAACTCCTATGTTTATGTCATCATGATACGAGATAAAAAACAGCCATGAAATGTAAATAATCAGACAATTTGTCAGCGTTAACAAATGCTTATAAACAAAAATGGGGGTGGAGAAATTATAATTCTATCATTTCGTATGATCGTTATTGGCGATAGCCGCTATTGGTTCAATGCATAGTTATTGCCATTCACAAAATTAAATACTGTCATTTTTTAAAATCAATTCCCTTTATATTTACTGACTTCTTGTAACAGTATCGTCGCAACATTGTAGCAACGTGGTAATAAACCGCGAATAAGCTTCCCTTCGTTAATTTTTCAAACGGGAGTTTATAAATGCAATTAACTACAAACAAAATAATTAAACTGGCTGTTATTTCAGCATTGGCTATACCTTCATCTGTGCTTGCAGGTGGTATCACTTATAAAGACGGTGATAAATATTTAAAAGTTGGTGGCCGTATCCAGCTGCAATATCACCAGGTAAAACCTGATGGTGGCGAAACCACTGATGATATCTTCTTCAGAAGATTAAGACCTTATATTGAGGGCAGTACACATAAAGACTGGAAAGCAAAGATCCAGTGGGACATGGGTAAGGCAACCAAAGATAATGAAATAGCCATTAAAGATGCCTATTTTCAATATAAGGGAATGAAAAATGCAAAGCTGACAATCGGTAATGCCAACTTTCCATTCTCACGTGAATTTCTTACCTCGTCAAAATATCAGCAACTCGTCGAACGCACATTTGTTGGTGATCACAACTATGGCACACCGGATCGTAATGTAGGTGTTCACTTTACCGGTAACACAGAGAGTAAAAAAGTAACCTGGGGTGCTTCTGGTACGATCGCTTCGATTGACCCGGATGCGAAAAAACTGGATTTTGATACACCGGTAAACACTAACGATGATTTTAATGATGGTTTCATGATCGGTGGCCGTGTTGATTTCCATCCCTTTGGTAAATTGAAATTTTCTCAGGGCGATTTCTCTAAAAAGACAAAAGCTACTATTGGCTTAGCGGCATATAACTGGAGCAACGATGGTGACAATAATACATACACACCCGGTGCTACCAGCAAAGCAGATATTGATGCGGTAACAGGTCTCGAAATCAGTGGTGCATTCCGCGCGGCTGGTTTTTCTGTCGATGCACAGTACAACTCATTTGATGCTGACACTGTTGAGACGGGTTTTAACGGCGGTTTATATAAAAATGGTTCGACGACATTAACAAATACTGCTATCGAAGGCGGTTATATGATCAAAGATACCATTGAACTTGTTGCCGGATATCAAACGCAGGACGCTGATGGTTACGTCACATCCTGGGATCGTACATCAGTCGGTGCGAACTGGTTTATCCAGAAGCATGATATCAAGGTTCAACTGACCTACCGAATGGGTGAGAACCTTAACGGTGTCGAAAACAATGATGAAGACGAAGTGTTCTTGCAGACACAGTTTGTGTTTTAAATCAGGTCATAGCTGACAGAATGGACTCCTGCTCGCCATGGATGGCCTCTCATTAACAATACAAAGCTGTTACCTTACATCTGGCAATTTTGTATTTTCTGATATACGTTAATAATTATTTTAGTTTGTCCAATATGATTGTTTTTGACAGATGAATTTTATATAGTTATTGGTATAGGTTATTAATCTAAGTCACAGATATGGGTGGACAATATGAAAATCATAACAGCTGTCACAGCATCGATTCTTACAGTTATGTCTTCTTCATCCAGCGCCTGGTGGAACAACAATAATAATCAAAATAACTGGAACAACAACGGCTACTACGATGGTAGGTATGATGGCAGGGGTGATACCTCTGGTGATGGTTCACTGGGTTTTCATGGTGATTTCAGAATTAAGATGAAAATGCGTGGCAAGGGCGATCACAGTATTGATGCATATAATCAGGGCTATTGGAATAATGGCTGGGACAATGGCTGGAATAATGCCTATTACAATAACTATAGCAACAGTCGCCAACCATATTATGGCCCTTATTACGGGTCACGTAATGGCGCGCAACCGTACCAGGCTCCGCAGAGATAATACTTTGTCATGCTGAACGATGCCGATGTATCGGTCGGGTTATTTCTCACCCCATAACTCGTTTAGTCGATTATCACGACCGCAACTGAATCGATAATATTTATATCGTAGCGGATTCTTCTGATAGTAATCCTGATGATAATCTTCTGCCGGGTAGAACGTACTGGCAGCGATGATTTCGGTAGCGATTGCTCCTTTGAAAGGTTTGTTATCTTCTAACTGTTGTAAAGATTGATTTGCCGCAGATTTTTGTGCTTCTCCGAGGTAATAAATACCGGAGCGGTATTGTGAACCGGAATCACAGAACTGACGATCGACGGTAACCGGGTCAATATTTTTCCAGAATATCTTTAATAGCTCATCATAAGAAACTTTATTGGGATCAAACACTATCTGTATCGCTTCCGTATGGCCAGTAGAACCTGCTGACACTTCTCTGTATGTCGGGTTTCTCTTATGGCCTGAGGTATAACCTGAGGTTGTGGATATGACGCCATCGACCTTGTCAAAAGGGGGTTCCATGCACCAGAAGCAGCCGCCGGCAAAAATAGCCGTCTCATTCTGGGGTTCTGCAAATACGTGGGTGAATAGTAAACTTAAAAAGACTGCCAGGGGTAACTTCATTATTTATCCGTAATTAAAATAGTGAAAGTAGGACTGCAAAATTCCTTTTAAGTTTCTGAAGTATGGAGAATTTTTTGGCAAAGAAAGCAGAGTCATATTTTGCTGCATGACCCTGCGATATGAGCTACTTAGGTTATTAGTTAACCTTCTGCGACATAATCGTCGCTATCGTTACCCTTGAGGACCTTCTTATCCTCTAGCTCCATTTCCATGTAGATTTTTTTGTTTTCTTCGTTCTCGAAGTAGATCTCCAGTCCGTTTTCTCCATCACCTTCGTACAGACAGGGATGATGTTCCGGGTCTGGAACTTCTTGTAAAGAGATGGGGTCAAGCGTTGTACGAATATGCATGATGTGTCCTCCTGTTGAGTACACTATCAATGTTAAATAACCTACTACATTAGTCAAGTATTAGCATTAGAGATCACAGGGTCTTTAAAACATAAAACCAAAGATAAAGCGATATGTGATGAAATCCGGGGTATTGGCAGTATCAAGATAGTTCTTTCCGGCCTGGCCCTTGATAAAAAGCTTGCGGTTAAAATCATATCGCAGACCCAGTGCGGCCCCATAATTTAACTCTGTTGAGGTAAAAGTCTGTGCCACCGGGCCGCAAACGTAGCCCCAATATGGATACCACCAGCAACCTGTACCTACATTTCCGGTAAGGATTCCCGAGTCGATATAGGTAGACCCTATATTGCCCGTTACATATGGCGTAAATGGTGTACTCAGGAAGTTAAAGGTGAAGCCAAAGTTTATCGAACTAGTGTACAAAGAATGTGAATTAGTTACCGGTGTTTGGCTGGGGTCTGAATTAGCGGGATCGGGAACAGAGGTGCTCGTATAATTGGAGTTGCTGGAGGAAAAATCCAGACTAAGTTCAATATGTGAATTGATGTTGTAGCCCATGCCAAAACCGATACTTGAGCGTTTGTTTAAAGATGCCTGGGCACCATTATCAAATTCTATAACTTTTGAATTGGTTATCTGTGGCGCCAGGTAAAACTCCCATTTTTCAACACGGGAGTCATAGAATGCGGCATCAGCATTCGTGCTGATCACCGCCAATAAGATAAAGGATAATTTAATGAGGTTGGTGCTTGCTCTGTATGGCATGATTATCTAGCGTATATGGCTGGCGTAGTTAGGTAGATGCTGATTGTATCAGCAAACCATGCACCCATGAGGCTGCGCTATCGGAAATAAATAAGCCGTGAACGGCCTTTAGAAGCTGCTTTTCAGTCAGTGAAATATCTATTCGGCGCAGCCGATACAGGTAGTAACGTACGGCAACGCTGCCAGCCTGGCATCGGGGATTTTTTCACCACAACTGGCACAGGTTCCATATACACCATCTTTTATACGCGACAGTGCTGAATCAATCAGATGAATAGTCTGCTGCGCTTCTTCATCGATCGCAAAAAGAACTTCATCATTTTCACGTTGCGTGACCTGCTCAGCAAAGTCTTTTTCTACGGGCTCTTTTTTATGATGGATATCAGCGTCTATAGCGTCGACCCTGTGTTTTAGTTCCTTGCGAAGCCTTAGCAGTTGAACGGTGTTTACCTGGTATGGCATGTTAGTTTCCTGTAATAATTATTAAGTGTAAAACTCAAGCTCTAAGCATGCTGTAAATCAGATCTTTGAGGTGGAGGCGTTCCTTCTTTATGCTATCGAGGTACGCGTCATTGACAACTTCTATCCCTTGCTCTGCACGAAATATAGATTTATCAATGCCTTCATATTCGTGTGCCAGACGGCGGAAATGTGCATTATTCATTTTAAGATCATGAATAGTTTCTTTGTGCTCGGCAAATTCTTCAATTAGTGGGTGATGCGTGATTGGCATGTATGTCTCTCTCTGGATAGGATATCTTCCGAGTTAACTACATACCGTATATTCCTGCCTTGATTAGAATCAATTAATCTTATAACTTGTCTAATCAGGTGATTACATCCGGTTTTTTTCGTCCGGTATGTTTTTCGATGTCTGCGATCGCAGACGACAGGGCGATCAGTTTGGCCAGTGAGTCTTGTGGATCCCAATCAAGTTTTTCTGAATTGTTTTCCGGTTGTTCGATGTAAACACGCAGGGTGGCGCCATCGGTGCCTGTACCGGACAGGCGGTAGATGATACGTGCGCTGGATGTGAAAAGGATACGTATACCTTGATGACTGCTGACGCTGTGATCGATCGGGTCGGTGTATCTGAAATCGTCGCAATGCTCAACTTCGTATTCATCAAACTTTTGCTCGATGAGTTCGCTGCTATGTGCCCGCAATTGCTCCATTAGTGCATTGGCACCTTCGACTGATACTGCTTCGTAATCGTGGCGGGTATAAACGTCACGACCGTATTTACGCCAGTGTTCGTATACGATGTCTGCTACCGATTGTTTGCGCACAGCGAGAATATTGAGCCAGAACAGAACTGCCCAGAGTCCGTCTTTTTCGCGGACATGGTCAGAACCTGTACCGAAAGATTCTTCTCCGCAGAGTGTGATCTTTCCCGCGTCGAGCAGGTTGCCAAAAAATTTCCAGCCGGTAGGTGTTTCATAGCATTCGATGCCAAGTTCATCGGCAACGCGGTCAACCGCCTGACTGGTGGGCATAGAGCGGGCGACGCCGGTGAGGCCCTGAGCATAACCGGGAACCAGTGTGGCATTGTCTGCGAGTACGGCAAGACTGTCGCTGGGTGATACGTAAAAATCGTAACCGAGGATCATGTTTCGGTCGCCGTCGCCGTCAGATGCAGCACCAAAGTTTGCTGCATTGCCTCCGTTCATTGATGCGACCAGTTCTTCGGCATGTTTCAGGTTCGGGTCGGGATGTGCACCGCCGAAGTCAGCCAGAGGTTCACCTCTCAGTACGGTACCTTCAGCCGCGCCCAGACGTTGTACCAGAATCTCATATGCATAGGGCCCAGTGATCGCATTCATCGCATCAAAACGCATTGTGAAATCACCCGAACTGAGCAGTGTACGCATGGCATTAAAATCGAATATCGATTCCATCAGGTCGGCATAATCACTTACCGGGTTGATGATCTCAACGTGCATATCACCGATCATCTGTTCGCCGATAAGGTCGAGATTAATATCGGCCGTTTCTAGCGTGTGGTATTCGCTTATTTCAAGACTTAAGTTGTAGATAGCGTCAGTAATTTTTTCAGGTGCCGGACCTCCGTTGCCGGTGTTATATTTTATGCCGAAGTCTGCGTTCGGTCCGCCCGGGTTGTGGCTGGCGGAGAGGATGATGCCGCCAAATGCATGGTACTTGCGGATCACGCAGGAAGCGGCAGGTGTCGATAACAGGGCGCCGCAGCCAACCAGCACCTTGCCGAAACCGTTTGCCGCAGCCATCTTCAGGATGACTTGTAATGCTTCACGATTGTAATAGCGCCCGTCGCCGCCGACCACCAGTGTCTTTCCCTGGAAGCCTTCGAGTGCGCTGAAAATAGATTGTACGAAGTTCTCGAGGTAGTGTGGCTGCTGAAATACTTTTACTTTTTTGCGCAGGCCGGAAGTGCCCGGACGCTGGTCGTCGAATGGGGTTGTTTGAATATTTGTTATTTCCATGGTGTTTTATCGCTATCGATTAGTGATTTTTTATACTGGTGTTTGCTTACAGAGAGTCGCGCTTCACGAAAGCGCTCCTACTGGTTTGCTGTTTAAACTTATAATTTAAAACTGACCTTTAAAAATCAGATCATCTCCAGCAGGCGGATCAGTTTCAGCAGTTTTGAGTCATCTTCCAGAGCGCCTTCCCAGAACGGATAGACCGCAGCATCGTTTCCTGCGCCGATAGTCAATCGCGCCTTGAAAGCATCAGCGGCACCTTCCGGCATAGCATGTTCTTCAGGTATA
>JADFWF010000314.1 GCA_015222965.1 Pseudomonadota bacterium
AGGCTCCTTAATTAGAAAAAAATAAGGTGGTAACCCGCCCCAGCCACACCTCGGCACCCGAGATCACCGCTACCGTTGCTTCCTTCCGGACCTGGCGGAGTTCACAGCTTATCGTCGCGAGGGAACCAGAACGGATCACCATAACGACGCGCATTATACATAAAAAGAAGTCTTTGGTCGTTGGTCATTTGTCATTCATCGGTTTTGACCAATGACCATCGACAAATGACCAACGACCTCTTTTTTAACGTATAATGCGCCATTAAATTTATCAAACACAAAATGCCCGACCCTCTCTGATGAAATCAACACTACGCATTGCGACCCGAAAAAGCCCGCTGGCACTATGGCAGGCTGAACATGTTAAAACACGTCTGATGGAAGCTCACGAAGGCCTCGATGTCGAACTGGTTACCTTCACCACCAAAGGTGACAAAATCCTCGATACCCCGCTGGCAAAAATCGGCGGCAAAGGCCTTTTTGTCAAAGAACTCGAAGTAGCGATGCTCGAAGGCAAAGCCGATATCGCCGCCCATTCGATCAAAGATGTACCCATGAATTTTCCAGAAGGCCTATTTCTTTCGACCATCCTGGAACGTGAAGAACCCTGCGATGCGTTTGTTTCGAACACTATCGACAGCATACAAAATTTGCCACAGGGCGCTACCGTCGGCACCTGCAGCTTACGCAGGATATCTCAGCTTTTAAGTAAACGGCCGGACATAAAAATCAAGGATTTACGCGGCAACGTCAACTCCAGATTAAAAAAACTAGATAACGGTGACTATGACGCAATCATCCTTGCCTGCGCCGGGCTGGTTCGACTGGATATGGAAAAACGCATAAAACAGCGTATTTCTTCCTCATGGATATTACCCGCCGTCGGCCAGGGAGCCGTTGGCCTGGAAGCCCGTGAAGGTGACGATGAAATACTCGAGCTGATTTCAGTACTGCACCACGATGACACTGCCGACCGCGTTACTGCAGAACGAGCATTAAATAAAGGTCTCGAAGGCGGCTGCCAGGTACCTATTGCCAGCTATGCGATACTTGATGGCGACACACTGCATCTGCAGGCACTAGTCGGCGAACCCGATGGCAGCAGAATTATTCAAAGCGACATCAGCGGGCATCGCAGTGATGCTGAACAACTCGGCGGAAAGCTGGCCGATGATTTATTGTCTCAGGGTGCAAAAGAAATTTTGGATAAGCTGTATAAAGCTGAAAAATAAAAAAATTGTAGAAAGGTGTCCTGGTGATTGACTAAAATCGTCAGGAACGATTTTGAACATAATCGATGTTTTTCCGATTATGGCCCCGAAGAGGTGAGGCACACGATGTACCGAATCACGAGCATGCGACGTACGACTTGGTTCATAAAACACAGAAATATTAGATAACGTTACAAATTACAGACTTATAGAGAGGTGTCCGAGTGGTTGAAGGAGCACGCCTGGAAAGTGTGTAGACCGAAAGGTCTCGTGGGTTCGAATCCCATCCTCTCTGCCACATAAAAAAGCCCCTTTTCGGGGCTTTTTTATGTGGCAGAGAGGATGATTTGGATTGGAACCCTGTTCAAAAAAATTGTCAGGAACAATTTTTATTCGCTACATCCCTGTAGCTCACCCTTCGGGCCATCACAAAAACGTGATGTTCAAAATTAATCCAGTCAATTTTAGTCACGACCCATGCCTTTCAATGGGGAGCCCGTAGGGTCAGGTACAAGAATGTACCTGATAATCCCTTATATCACATCGATGACAGAATCTTTTGCCTTCCCCTAAAAAATCAACCTGACAAGCACCCACGGCTTACGATACAGGCTCACATTCCATCGATTCCAGCAACTCTTCTGCATTAGCTACTTTTTTCTTCAGGTCATCTATCATGCCGATAATAACTTCTGCCGTTTGCGGATCTATGTAAATTTTACCGGTCGATTCAGTATTAATAATTTCTAAAACACTTTTGTTCATAATCTCATTCCATGCACATAAAATTTGCATCTCAGGGAGGTCCACCCCTGAGGTTTCACTTGAATTCCATTACCAGCAGACAGACTGCCCCTGGTCGGTAGCTACAATATTACAGGCAGACTCATTCTATTTATGTAGGGATTTTCTGATAAGAGTATCAGACATTTCCGCTTTGATAGATAAGATGATAGCCACAGCGGTTAGTACTAATGGCCTAGCATAAATACAACGCTAACACGAGCCTTCAGGGTCAGGGACAATGGTACGACTGGCACCCCCTCCACCGCTGGTCAATGATACATATCAGCCAAACGTACAGGTTTACCTACACAAGTGTAAGTAGTAAAGTTCAATCACCATGGCAGAAGATCACTACAAGCTGAGAGATAAATCGGATGCTGATCTGCATGACTGGTTATGTGAACAGGAAACGGGCACGGCAGAATATAATTCGGGCATTCTGGAATCAATGCGTAGAGTTGCAATCCTTGAAGAAGCCCTGGAAAAAAATGAAGAACCGGTCAGAAAGCGAGAGTTGATCGCAGCAACTCTCGCTATTTTATCAATTATCCTGATTATCGCTGCCATCGTATATTCGTTTTAACAGGCCATACAAAAGCCTCAGCAGATACAGAAAAACTATAATCATGCCAACACCGATGTCAGCTACAACCGACACAAGCTCTACGCTGGAAGACGATAGAGAGCACATCTGGCACCCCTACAGCTCAACCCACTCTGACACCCCTGTTTTCGCCGTAAAATCCGCTAGTGGAACACACCTGACTCTGGAGAATGGAAAGCAGCTGATCGATGGCATGTCCTCCTGGTGGTGCGCTATACACGGCTATAACGTTCCTGAATTAAACCATGCCATCAAACAGCAGCTAGACAGCATGGCGCATGTCATGTTTGGCGGCCTCACTCATAAACCCGCCGTTGAACTATGTAAAAAGCTGGTCGAGATCACCCCTGAAAAACTTGAAACCGTTTTTCTTGCCGACTCTGGCTCAGTCTCAGTCGAGATCGCCATGAAAATGGCCGTGCAATACTGGCAGGCCAGAAAACGGCCTGACAAACAAAAATTTATCAGTTTAAGAAGCGGTTATCATGGCGACACTTTAGGCGCCATGTCTGTATGTGACCCGGTAACCGGCATGCATACTTTGTTCTCTGACATGCTGATGAAAAACTATTTCGCGCCCTCACCGACATGTGCCTTTGGCGAGCCATGCCTTGATGAAGATCTTGCTGATTTAAAAGCACTATTAGGATCACACCATGGTTCAGTCGCTGCACTTATTTTGGAACCGGTAGTACAGGGTGCTGGCGGCATGAAATTCTATTCTGCCGACTACCTAAAACAAGCTAAGACCTTATGTGAGCAATATGATGTTTTACTGATCGCCGATGAGATAGCCACCGGTTTTGGTCGCAGCGGAAAATTATTTGGCTGTGAACACGCCGGTATTTCTCCGGACATCATGTGTGTTGGCAAATCATTAACCGGTGGTTATATGACATTGGCGGCGACACTGTGCAGCAGAGAGATAAGCGATGCCATCAGCAACAACCCGCCCTACGCCTTCATGCATGGCCCGACATTTATGGGTAACCCGCTGGCCTGCAGCGTCGCGCTTGAAAGTATCCGCTTATTACAGGAATCAGACTGGAAAAATAATGTTCAACAGATTGAACGCTGGCTAAAAAACGGACTCGAAATATGCAAGCAGTTTGATGATGTTTCAGATATCCGCGTATTAGGTGCAATAGGCGTTATCGAATTAAAACAGGCGGTAAATATGCCGAGAATCCAACAGGCTTTTGTTGATGAAGGCGTGTGGATTCGCCCTTTCGGCAAGCTCATCTACATCATGCCACCCTATGTTATAAAAGAAGATGAATTAAATGCCTTATGCAACGCTATATTCAAAGTACTTAACGATGGAAAGCACCGGTGATTTCCTATAATCTTTATATGGCCTTACTGGCACAACATGAACTTTATTCATCAGGAATATAACCATCGAAGTTAAAAAATCGCTCTGCCGCCCTCTATTCCTTTCCCTCGCGGTTGTTATTGCGTGCATTATTTTTGTCTTTAATTATCTTCCAAAACTTGGCAGCGCATCATTAGTTGAACAGATCAAAGAAGATGGCCAGCTCATCGTCGTCACACGCAACAGCCCGACTACCTATTACGAAGATGCGGATGGTCCTGCCGGCCTTGAGTACCAGATGGCAAAGATGTTTGCCGATGAGCTAGGTGTCGAACTGACCCTGCTGATACCAGATTCATTCGATGACCTGCTCGAGCAGATTACCAGCAACCAGGTACATATTGCGGCTGCAGGATTAACCATCACCAAAAACCGTGAAGAAATATTTCAATTTGGCCCTGCCTATCAGGAAATTACCGAACAGCTGGTTTATAACATCGCCAATAAACGCCCGAAGAATATGAAAAAACTTGACGGCACGCTCGAAGTCGTCGCTAACTCAAGCCATGAAGAAAGGTTAAAGTATCTAACAGATGTCATCCCGAATCTAAGCTGGAAAGCAAATCATAAAATGGAGAGTGAGGAGCTGTTACAGATGGTGTCTGACAACATCATCGAACACACCATCGCTGACTCTAACGAACTGTCATTAAACCAGCGCTTCCTGATTAATTTACGTGTCGCTTTTGATGTCAGCGAACCTCAGTTACTGGCCTGGGCCATGCCGAAAACAGACGATAAAAGTCTATACCGTGAAGTGCAAAAATTCTTCAAGAAGATAAAAGAAAACGGCGAACTAACACGTTTGATCGAGCGCAATTACGGCCACGTAGATGACTTTGATTACGTTGGCACTAAAATATTTATGCGCCACATAGAAACCAGGCTTCCTGCCTATCAGGATTTTTTCGAAGAAGCAGCCGAACAGCATGATGTGGACTGGCGGCTGATCGCAGCAATGGGGTATCAGGAATCACACTGGAACCCGGATGCGGTATCACCCACCGGCGTACGCGGCATCATGATGCTGACATTAAAAACGGCAAAAGACATGGGAATAAAAAACCGCCTGGACCCTGAATCCAGTATTTCAGGCGGTACCAAGTACTATAAAAAAACCCTGGGACGTATCGATAAAGATATCACTGAACCCGATAACCTGTGGATGGCCATGGCGGCATACAATGTCGGTTTTTATCATCTGGAAGATGCCAGGATCATTACTCGCAAGCTGAAAAAAAACCCGAATCGATGGATCGATGTTAAGGAATCACTGCCGCTGCTGGCAAAGAGAAAATGGTATAAACAAACCCGTTATGGTTATGCGCGTGGCTGGGAACCGGTACGCTATGTCGAGAATATTCGCAGTTACTACGATATCCTGAAGTGGGTTGATGATGGCCGCATCGAACTCACGCCGGTACCGGAGGAATTTTTAAAGATACCCAACAGTTTGTAATATGCCTGTATTCAGGATGACATATTTAAGGCAGGGATTTAAGGACAGGGCCTGGCAGAATATGTCAGTTTTTCTGCCGGTAAAAAACACCTGCAGGGTGCTCTACCCGCTCAAAACCTTCTGTCAGTGGTGTCACCGCCTGATTATTACCCGTCAAAAAGATACCACCGGATTTTAATAAGGAGGAAAACTGTTGCAGGATACCTGCCTTCACACCGTTTGAATAATAGACGAGAACTTCAGGGCAAATAATTAAGTCCATCTCTGCCATCGATTGAAAGTCCGCCGTTAGATCACATTGGCTAAAATGCACATTCTGGCGAATTTTATCTTTAATGCTCCAGCTATCACCTGCAGAATCTACCGTGGTGTACAAATTCTTGTACCTTTCATTTAACTCTAAAACCTGCTGCCTGCTATAAACTGCTGTATTCGCCTGTTCTATATCTTTTTCCGAGCTGTCAGAAGCCAATAGCTGGAATTTTTTTACTTCACCACTATTGTTTTCATATTCTGCGATTTCCATCGCCATGGCGTATGCCAACTGACCCTGTCCGCAGCCAACCACCCAGATTCGCGCATTTTCAGGAAGTTGCTCAAACACATATTTATGCAAAACATTTAACATCAATGGGCTTAATATCCAGTCAGACTGGCGTTGTGATATCGCCTCCAGTACAGATGACCTGAGCTCATCCGGCTGCCCGGCCTGCAAGCTTTCTGCCAGTGAGGCAAGCGAATCAAGCTGATAACTCGATAACAGTGGTTCAACGCGCTCTACCAGGCAACTGCGCTGCGCTTCTGGGACGACGACACCCAGAACATTTTGCAGGGCGACCAGTAAAGATTCATAATCATCGATATTGTGGGATACGGCGGATGGCATATTAAGACCTTCAAACAGAATATTTAAGACGCATACCCTAGCATAGAAGGAAAATGTCGAACTTCAACAGTCAGCGTGATTTGTAGCAACAAAATACCAGACAAACTATCCCTGCAATCCCCCTGCGTTGACCGGTCGGAACATTTCCCTGCTTTTCAGCTTTTTGCTACCAAGATGAAAATTGATGACAGAACGCATCAAACGCTTTAATTCAGCCAGATATTGTGAATTTTCCGATATCGTCTGATAGGACTCGCTAGCCAGCGCCAGTAAACAGCCGCCAGAGATAAGGCATGACTGCTCAGAGCCCAGACCGTCAACTGAGCCAGAGCCGTCATACAGCACTGGCCCATGCTCAAGATGATAGAGATACTGCGCATCAGCACTGATGACCGTGCCGGTATCCGCCTCAGTAAGCACATTCAACCCAAACCCCAGCAATTCAAGTAATTTAATCTCAAACTGCCGCAGTGCAATCTCAAGCCTGTCTTTATCCTCCATGCAGTACAGGCACTGATGATAGTGCTCAAATACAGCTTCATGAACATCATCTTTATGCAGCAGATACATCAGCAGCTCATTGACGTACATCGCGGAAAGTAATGACTTATTCTTCAGATCAGGCGCTTTCAGATCGGCACGTTCAACACTCTTCAGATAGGGTAGATTTCCTTTGCCCTGCCAACTTATCACCAGCGGCGTGAACAGCAACAAATTGCCTGCAATTTTTGAACGTGCGCCACGGCAGCCACGCGCCATCAGCGAGACACGGCCAAAATCTTTTGTTAATACTTCAAGGATACTGCTGGTTTCACGGTAGGCACGCTTGTGAAGGATGTAAGCTACTTGTGTGTCGATGACACCCATTAGTAGCAATGAATAATGAACAATGAAGAATGAATAATATAAAAACTAAAAACATTCATTGAATGTGTCACCTGATGATTTGGCAGATAAAGCAGTCATATAAAATCATTGCACTGCACCGCAGGCCATGAAAAAATTTCATTATTCATTATTCATTATTCATTATTCATTATTCATTATTCATTATTCATTATTCATTATTCATTATTCATTGCTTTATCAGTACATTATTTCTATATGCTCAGAACCAAACACTTTATCCAGACGGGTCAACAAATCATCAGATGGCACGACGTTCCATTCTGC
>JADFWF010000315.1 GCA_015222965.1 Pseudomonadota bacterium
AACGAAGGCAAATCACTCAGTAAATTCTGCAAACAGTTCAAGCCGCATCTTGTCGGCGCGCTAAAAAAGAACCGCCTGCTATCTGCGCATGCCAGATGGCGTTTACATCTATTTTTTACTGACTCACTTCACGTAAGCATCGGTATTGCACCAATCGATAACAGCTCCGCTAACAGTATGGGCATCATCAGGCTGAAGATGCCAGGCAAAGCACCCAGCCGTTCCACATTAAAAATGGAGGAAGCGATACACTGGTTTTTATCACCGGAGCAACAGACAGTCTTGATCAGCAATGGCATGACCGTGGTTGACCTGGGTGCGGCACCCGGCGGCTGGACATGGCAGTTTGTAAAACGTGACTGCCTGGTCACTGCCATCGACAATGGTCCGATGGATGACGAGTTAATGAGAACCGGCATGGTCGAACATCTACAGACAGATGCCTTCACTTACGCACCGAAGAAAAAAATCGACTGGCTTGTCTGCGACATGGCAGAAAGGCCGCTACACGTCAGCCGCCTGATATCTCGCTGGTTTACCAACAAGCAATGCAGGCATGCGATATTCAATTTAAAATTACCGATGAAAAAACGCCTTGCCGCTGTGCATGAATGTATCGACCTGCTCCATCAGAATCTGACAGAAGCCAATATCAAACACACTATCCAGGCGAAACACCTTTATCACGACCGCGAAGAGATTACTGTGTGTATAGCAACCTCAAAAAACTAAAAACTCTTAGTCCGCAGATGAACGCAAATAGACGCAAATAAAAAAACAAAACATCTTAAACCTGTCATTCAGGATGACATTTAGTATTTACGCTATTTTTGCGTCTATTTGCGTTCATCTGCGGACTATATTCTTGTCAAATTAGACAATAGACTTCACATTTGGTCAAATACAGGCAACCTAACCTCCATCAATAACAACTATGCAAAGCAAAGCTCTTAAACCCGAAGAATATTTCATCAAAGACGAACCTTATTACCAGTCCGTCGGTGATGAGATTGCAATCTTTGAAGCCGCCTATAAACAATCGCTGCCCATACTATTAAAAGGCCCTACTGGCTGCGGAAAAACGCGCTTCATGGAACACATGGCATGGCGTCTTAAAAGACCGCTGATCACTGTTTCATGTCACGATGACCTGACCGCTTCTGACCTGGTCGGCCGTTTTTTAATCTCAGGCGGCGAAACGGTATGGGTCGATGGCCCCCTGGCACGTTCTGTTCGTAACGGTGCTATCTGTTACCTCGATGAGATCGTCGAGGCACGTAAAGACACCACCGTAGTCATCCACCCGCTTGCTGATGACCGGCGCGTATTACCTATGGAAAAAGTTGGTGAAATAATAGAAGCCACACCAGAGTTCTGCCTGGCGATCTCATATAACCCGGGTTACCAGAGCGTGATGAAAGATCTGAAACAGAGTACCCGTCAACGTTTTGTCGCACTGGAATTCGATTATCCGGATGCAGCGCTGGAAGCTGAGATCATCATCAAGGAAACAGACATCGATGCTGCAACCGCCAATCTGCTGGTCAAGTTTGCACACATGACTCGCGATCTTAAAGGCAGCGGGTTAGACGAAGGCGCTTCTACGCGTTTACTGGTACACGCTGCAAAACTTATTCACGAAGGCATCTCACCCGTGGTTGCCTGTAAAACAGCAATCTCTCAGGCTTTGACCGATGACGCGGACATGATGGTTGCCATGCATGAACTGTCTTCTTCATTATTTTAATAAAACCAGAAAAACATGCCCCGCCCTGCACTTACTTTTGAAGAGATCACCGAAGTCGTTGATGTGTACTTCGATGCTGAATTCACTTTTATCAAAAGCGAAGATGCTGCAGAACTCATCGTAAAGCAAACTCGCAGCGTTCAGGATTTCATCTTAAATTTATGTAAACGTATCGCAGCAACCAATGAAGAACTAGCGTTCCAGTTCACCCTTAATTCCATCCGGGCGCTGGAAGCCATGGACCAGCACATGGTCGAAGCATGGGCCATGACAGCGACAGACAACTACGATCGCAAAGGTCTTGCACCTGCGATGACGGTTATCCGCGATCTGGACAATTACGTGCACACCGCACATATCAATGCTTGTGGCGCAGTCCTGGATGAAGAGATGTCTGTATTACTGCCATTTGTTCAAGGACTCTCCGGCCGGAAATTAAAAATAGCGGAGTCTGAAGACAACCTCGCCTATACAGACACCGAAACAATATTTCTTCCTGCGATCACCGCCCTGCTCGAAGAATCTAAGGATAACTTTTTAATCTACAAAGCAACCGTCGCCTTCCTCTGGGCACAGATTCAGTTTGGCACATTTCGACTTCCCTTTGATACAGCACTTGAGTGTAAAGACCCGGAAACACAATTAAAAAAGATAACCGCACTGGAAACCATAAGGCTGGAAGCATGCATCAAACGTGAACTGCCCGGTCTGTACCGGGACATGCAGTCGCTAAAACAAAAAACTACCGATTCCGTTGAACAGGCCCTTCCAGAAAACTGGCAGCACATCGTAGAAAAACTCTCTGCTGAACATGCAAACGTCGATGATACCTTGCATTGTTTAACTTTGATCGATGACGACCAGCTCCCGGACCCCTGTTGCTTTCAGGGCACATTTAAGCTTGATCAAGTCGCCGACGTCATGCAGAAGCGCATCGAAAAAGAAAAAGCTTATTTTCGGATAACATTGAGCGAGCTTGCCAAAGAGTCGCTGAAAAAAAACAACGACACGTCTGATGACGAACCTGAAATTGATGCCGACACAACTTTCAATGTTCGAAAAAATGTCGATAGCGAAAACATGCAACAAAACAATCCAGGCACTATAGAGCTGGAGCTCGAGGGTGAACTGGTAGCGATACCCGACCATGTTCAGGAACTAATAACCTCTATCATCGTTGATTTTGGCGAGATACCGCCTGAACATCTTCACGCAGCCGGCCCCGGCGAATACGATCTAAAAAAATATGAAGAAGACATGCTCAACCCGGACGACGTCTGGCAAGGCACTTATCATGTGGAAGGTGCAGAGTTATATAATGAGTGGAATTTCAAACGCCAGCACTACCATAAAAACTGGTGCGTACTGCGTGAGCTTGATATTAAACCCAAATATGATGACTTCGTAACAACCACATTAGACAAACATAAAGGCCTGTTAAAGAGCCTTCGTCATACTTTTGAAATCTTACGCGGTGAAGATAAATTACTTAAACGACAGGCCTACGGTGACGACATAGATATCGATGCTTTAGTCGAAGCCTATGGCGATGTAAAAAGCGGCATGGAGATGACCGACCGTCTGTTCACCAAGATGCACAAGGAAGAAAGAAACGTTGCCGTCATGTTCATGGTTGATATGAGCGGTTCGACCAAAGGCTGGATAAACGATGCAGAACGCGAATCTCTAATTTTACTCTCAGAAGTAATCCAGATATTGGGGGACCGTTTTGCGATCTATGGTTTCTCAGGCGTCACCCGCACGCGCTGCGAGTTATACAAGATAAAAGCCTTCGATGAAGAGTATGACGATGAGATCAAAGCGCGCATCTCTAACATACAGCCAAAAGATTACACGCGCATGGGTGTATTCATTCGTCACATGACGCGCATCTTTAACGAAGTCGAGGCATCGACAAAATTACTCATCACCATCTCCGATGGCAAACCGGATGACTACGATACCTATCGCGGCGAGTACGGTGTAGAAGACACACGGCAGGCGTTATACGAAGCCCATCGCGACGGCATTCATCCCTACTGTATAACCATCGATGAAGAAGCGCGTGATTACCTGCCGCATATGTATGGCGCCGCGAATTATTCGGTGATTGACGATGTGGCGCAGTTGCCGCTTAAGGTTTCGGATATTTATCGTAGGCTGACGACGTGACTGCGTCAAATGAATAATGAAATTGTAAATTACCGGGCAGAAAATTTAACTGTTTTTAAGTTTTGTTTTTAAATTTTTCACTTTTCATTTTTCATTTTTCATTTACTATAAGTACACACCACAATTTCTGGCCACCTCGTAACATAAAACAATACAAGGACTTAATATGAGCAACACCATCTACTGGTACGACTTCGAAACCTTCGGCATAGACCCTAAATACGATCGTCTGTCACAATTTGCCGGTATTCGTACGGATGAAGACTTGAATATCATCAGCGACCCGCTCACCTTATATTGCAAACCAGCAGATGACTGTCTGCCTGACCCGGGCGCCTGCATGATTACCGGCATCACCCCGCAAAAAGCGCTGGCTGACGGCATCAATGAAGTTGAATTTATCTCTGCCATTCACCAGGAGTTCTCAACACCCGGTACCTGTGTTGCCGGTTTTAATAACATACGCTTCGATGATGAATTTACCCGTAATACACTGTACCGTAATTTCTTTAATGCCTACGCGCATGAGTGGCAGCATGGAAATTCACGCTGGGACATCATAGACACTGTACGTTTGACCCGGGCGTTACGGCCTGAAGGCATCAACTGGCCCGAACAGGATGGCCGGCCCAGCATCCGACTGGAGCTGCTGACCAAAGCCAACGATATATCGCATGAAGCCGCGCACGATGCGATGTCCGATGTTTATGCCACGATTGCTGTCGCCAAACTGATCAGAGAAAAACAGCCGCGACTCTATAAGTATGTCTATGACATGCGCAAAAAAACCGAAGTCAGCAAACTCATCAACCTGCGCACACATGAAACTATCCTCCACGTCTCCTCACGCTATTCAGCTGAACGCGGTGCGATTGCCATGGTCATGCCGATCTGCCAGCACCCGGTAAACAAAAACAGTTTTATCGTTTATGACCTGGAGGTGCATCCCGAAGAGTTTCTTAATACTGATGCAGAAGAGATGGCGGCCAGATTATATACACCCGCTAAAGATTTACCGGAGGGCATAAAACGTATTCCGCTAAAACAGATTCACATCAATAAGTGTCCGGTAATCGTACCTCTAAAGACCATGGACGAAAACGCAGCACAGAGACTGAAAATTGATACCGACCTCTGCCAGCAGCACCGTGAACTTATCCTGCAACATATCGATGCGTTTGCAGCCAAAACCACCGCCGTCTTCAAGCAGAGTGATTTCCCCGAAGTCAGCGACCCGGATGGCCAGTTATACTCCGGTGGTTTTTTCAGTCGTGATGATACTCAGCGCATAGACAGCATTCGAAATACGCATGTTGATGAACTCGCCAACCTGCATTTTAATTTCGATGACGCACGCCTGGAAGAAATGTTATTTCGCTTCCGTGCCAGAAACTATCCAGAAACACTTAGTGAGCAGGAACGCAAGCAATGGAATGACTACCGCCACGACAAATTCAACAACCCGGCGACCTCCCACCGCACAAGAAACCAGTTTTTGGCAGAAATTGAAGCCATTCAGCAGTCGCCAGACACCGTTGGCAGCCAATTAGCACTGCTTGAAGACTTGCTTGCGTATGCTGAGTCAATAAAAGTATAATCATTCTAAAACTCAAAAACCATACAAAACATATAGTTACGTTATTACAGATGATAAATATCAATTAGTTATTGCTTATATTAGCATCTTATTATATACTTCCCTCACTGGTCGTAACGGCCTAAGCGCATGAACTTATTTTTTTAATATTGCTGTAAAACAAACTTTGAGGGTTTAACAATGAAAACATTACAAACTATTGCTGCTGCAACTATCTTAGCAACTTCTACTGCTGTTTCTGCTGATTGGGATATGCCTTTC
>JADFWF010000316.1 GCA_015222965.1 Pseudomonadota bacterium
GAGTTGGGCGAACTGTTATTCGCCACATTTTTTGATATTTTGCCGATCGCAATTATCATCTTTGGTTTTCAGTTTCTGGTCATCAGAAAGCGGGTGGCCAATCTAAAAAAAGTTTTAACCGGGATGTTGTATGTATTGATCGGTATCACATTTTTTCTGCTCGGGCTGGAGCAGGCGCTATTTCCGATCGGACGGGACATGGCGGCGCAATTAACAGCCCCGGAATTTCTGCAGAGCGTACGTATTACAGTCGGTGAACTGCAATGGCAGGATTATTACTGGGTGTATATCTTTGCCTTTGCTATCGGTGCCGGGACCACGATTGCGGAACCCGCGCTGATCGCGGTGGCGATGAAAGCCAACGAAGTTTCAGCTGGTGCGATCGGCGTCTGGGGTTTACGAATAGCAGTGGCGATAGGTGTGGCATTTGGTCTTGCTCTGGGTAGCTACCGTATCGTGGTCGGCGCACCGATGCATTACTTTATTATTACCGGTTACGTCATCGTGGTGATACAGACGTTTTTCTCTCCGAAAATAATCGTGCCGCTGGCCTATGACTCTGGTGGTGTAACAACATCTACTGTTACCGTACCACTGGTCGCTGCACTGGGTCTGGGTCTTGCTGAAACCGTGCCCGGGCGCAGTCCGTTGATCGACGGTTTTGGCCTGATCGCTTTTGCAAGTCTGTGTCCGATCATCTCCGTCATGGCGTACGCACAACTATCAGAATATAAAGATGCGCGTGCTCTAAAGAAAAAATTACAGGAAGAATATTATTTGAAAAAAGCAGGCGAGAAACCTGAAGAAGCAAACAAGATCAAAACCAGATAAGTGAGATTAACTATCATGATTAGACGATCAAAAAAAACATGCCAAAATATTTTTAGAGGTACAGATTATGCATTTTAAATTGATACTTACTTTTGTTGAAGATTCTAAAACGACGGCGGTAATGAATGCTGCCAGAGATGAGGGTGCTACCGGTGCCACCGTCATTAACCATGCGCGCGGTGAAGGTCTGGCGCAGAAAAAAACTTTTTTTGGTCTGTCGTTAGAGTCACAACGTGACGTTGTTCTATTCCTGGTGGAAGAGCACCTGAGCCGGCATATCATCGAAAAGATTGCCGAAGTGGGTGAATTTGAAGAGCGACCGGGCACCGGTATTGCGATACAGATTGACGTTGAAGATGCTGTCGGTGTGGCGCATCAAGTTGAACAATTAGTAGATGTAGTGGAGACTTAATTATGATGAATTCAAAAAATAAAGTTATTCGTGTACGCGAAGTAATGAAGCAGCAATTCGACGTGATCGATGGGCGTGTTACGGTGATGGAGGCATTACGTACCATGAAACATGTCGAAACTAAATCGCTGATCGTTGATAAACGACATGATGATGACGAGTACGGCATGGTGCTAATCTCTGATATCGCCAGAGAAGTGCTGGCAAAAGATCGATCACCGGATCGGGTTAATGTCTATGAGATTATGTCAAAACCGCTGTTGCCGGTTGATCCCGATATGGACATACGTTATTGCGCACGCTATTTTGAAAAGTTTGACCTGTCGCGTGCGCCGGTAGTGGAAAACAGGAAGATTATAGGAATTATTAGTTTTACCGATATGGTATTGAAGGGCTTAGTAAACTTTTAAACTGTTGCTGATTTTTTAAGCATACGCAGCATTCAGGTCATGTTTCTCGGCTGCCTGTAATGTGTTGCGTATTAACATGGCAACGGTCATCGGACCGACACCACCGGGTACTGGTGTGATCCAGGCTGCATGTTCTGCGGCAGCTTCGAAATCCACGTCACCAGTCAGTTTGCCATTTGGCAGTCGATTGATACCTACATCAATGACTGTCGCACCGGGTTTTACCCATTCACCTTTCACGATACCTGGTTTGCCAACGGCCACGATGAGTATATCTGCGTCTGCGACATAAGAAGCCAGGTCACTGGTAAAACGATGGGTTACCGTCACCGTTGCACCTGCCAGTAATAATTCCAGATTCATCGGTCGGCCAACGATATTTGAAGCACCAACAACGACTGCGTGGCGGCCTTTAAACGTTTCGCCGATCGTTTCCAGCATATGGATAACACCATGCGGTGTGCAGGGGCGAAGCTCAGGCATACGCTGGACCAGTCGACCGATATTGTACGGGTGAAAACCGTCAACATCTTTATCAGGGTGAATAGCTTCCAATATCAGCGTGTCATCGATGTGATCCGGTAATGGCAACTGCACCAGGATGCCATCGATGGTGGCGTCATCATTTAACTCTTTGATCAGTTTTAGTAAAGTTTGCTGGTCTGTATTCTCGTCGAGATCGTATGATTTTGAGATCAGACCGGCTTCATCGCAGGCTTCGCGTTTTTTTCTGACATACACCTGAGAGGCCGGATCCAGCCCCACTAGAATAACGGCCAGACCGGGGGCGCGTTGACCATTGCTTACGCGTTGTTCGATAGCAAGACGAACTACGTCTCTAACATCTGCTGCAATGGCTTTGCCGTCTATGATTTGTGCTGACATATTAGTTATTCTGTTTATTTGAAAAAATGCAATTTTCGCACGTCAAATGCAGTTACCACAAGCTGCAAATAGTGTCTTGACCATCGCCTGAGCAACGCGTAATATTCGCGCCTCTTGATTCGCTAGAATTAAGAGTGTCGGGGTATAGCGCAGTCTGGTAGCGCGCCTGCTTTGGGAGCAGGATGTCGGGAGTTCGAATCTCTCTACCCCGACC
>JADFWF010000317.1 GCA_015222965.1 Pseudomonadota bacterium
GTAAAATGCAGCTTCAAACTGTGCATGTTGTGTTGCCAGTTTATAACCCAGTTCGATGGTGTCGGTAGTTTCCGGATCCAGTGAGAAATCGATATTATCGGTACTCAAAGAGTACAAACGTGTTGCCTGTGGAATACGGAAGCCGTTGGCGTAACGAATGTAGGTGTTCTGTTTGTTATCGATGCGATAAGACAGGCTTAACTTGGGACTCAGGTGGTTAAATGACGGATCATTATCACTACTGGGGCGTGAATAGGTCGAACTGGCATACTGTCCATCGGCCAGATTATTGGTGTATTCGTAGGCATTACTGTCGTATCTTAAGCCAGCCGCTAATTGTAGCTTGTCATTGATATCATGTTCTGCTCTGACATAAGGTGCCAAAGCAAGGTAATCAACATCATAATCATAAATATCTCCAGCTGCGACAGATGACCCAAAACTTGTGGGTACGTAATCGAATAACTGTGTGTATTGCAGGTTTGATTGTGTGATTTCCAGATCGGTGCCGGCTATCCAGCGTGTATCGCCTTTATCGATATCGGCTTTGAACATCAACCCGGCAGTTTGTTGTTTGCTGTCATTATGTGGCAGATTTCTTTGCCAGGTAGCCGTGTACTGGTTTCTATTGCTACGCAGGTAAGCAATAGTACTGAGTTGTGTGTCGTCATTCAGTTCATGAGTCCATTCGGTACTGAGGCGGGCAAAATCAAATTCTCGTTTAATCTCCAGGCCTGAATCCAGGGCAGATTGAATATCACCTGCGGATGTTGGGTCATTTTCCAACGCATCCAGTCCAATAATACTACCCGACATTTCTGCATCTGAAGTATTCGCAGAAAATATGGTTTTCAAAGTATTGTTATCATCCATCGTATAAAAATGGGTGAGATTGATCTCGTTACGCTCGGTGGCAGTATGCTCACGCCAGCCATCACTCTCTGAATGTGAAACCTCAAATCCGAGACTGGATTGTTCACTGGACTTAAAACCACTGCTTAAACCGAGTTTATAAAATCCATCACTACCCACATCGGCTTTAACCGTATGGCCTTCCTTCATGGAAGGATCATTGGAAATAACGTTAATAGTTGCTGCGATGGCATCAGAACCATATAACGCGGTACCGGCACCTTTTAATACTTCTGCAGAACCAGCTGAAGAAAAGTTGGTATAAGCCAGGCCGTTATGGTTAAAGAATCCAGATGACTGCACCGGGATGCCATCCTGTAGAAAAAGGTAATAAGGGCCGGTGTTTAATGGCATTCTGATGCTGGTCATGTGACCTAAGGTAGAACCCGTCTGAGTAACTCGAACACCTGAAATAGAATTGAATAGTTCTTTCTGATAGTTCGGTGAATCGAGAGCAATCTCTTCAGTATTTTTAACCCCGACACTGGCAGGAACTTCTAAAGTTTGTTCTTCATCACGAGTTGAAGTGACGCTGATAGTACTGAGTTGATCGGGAGATTCTGTTTCTGCAAATGTAAAAACAGGGAATGCCAAAGTGGCGGCGATACTTATTAATTGAGTTGTTTTGAACTGCACGATTAGCCTCTGGTTATTTTTTTATATTTAGACAGGGAGTCTAAGAGACTAAAATTTTTGTGAAAGTGACAAATTGTCGCAGGCTGAGGTGAGGGAATATTTAAACGGAGAAAGCCA
>JADFWF010000049.1 GCA_015222965.1 Pseudomonadota bacterium
ACCTCTGGCATGAAACACATCGAACTCGCACGCTGGGCTGACGCCATCGTAGTCGCCCCGGCAAGTGCCAATACCCTGGCCAAACTGGCACAGGGTCGAGCTGACAACTTACTTACCACCACCTGCCTTGCTTCTGAAGCTATCAAGTGTTTTGCACCAGCGATGAACCGGGTGATGTGGGATGACTTAAGTACACAGGCAAACTGCAAAACACTTGATGATAAAAACTGGATTCAGATCGGTCCAGCCAGTGGCTTGCTGGCATGCGGTGAAACCGGCGAAGGGCGCATGTCAGAGGTCAGCGATATCCTGCTCTCACTGACACAGAGTTTTAAAACCGGTGAACTGCAAGGTTTAAATCTCGTCATTACTGCCGGCCCAACCTATGAAGCCATCGACCCGGTACGTTTCATCGGCAATCGCAGTTCTGGCCGCATGGGTTATGCCATCGCCAGCGCTGCACAGGAAGCCGGCGCCAATGTCATTTTAATCAGTGGCCCCAGCCATCTACAGCCACCGGAAGCAATGACCTTCATCGCTGTTGAGTCTGCCGAAGAAATGCAGGATGCCGTATTATCCAACATGAACAACTGCCATATTTATATCTCCACTGCAGCCGTATCAGACTATCGCGTGGAAGATGTTGCGCAGCAGAAGATTAAAAAAACTGAAGATACACTGACCTTACAACTTAGAAAAAATGAGGACATCATCTCTACTGTGGCAAATCTTAAGATACGGCCATACGTCGTGGGGTTTGCTGCTGAGACTGAAAACATCAGCGAAAACGCAAAACAGAAACTGATACGCAAAAACCTGGATATGATCGTAGCAAACGACGTTGGTGAATCGTCTGATGAACAAACCGATATCGTGCCAAAAGTCGGTTTCAACAGCGAATATAATGCGCTTCATGTCTTCTGGAGCAGTAAAGAAGTTGATAATACTTCTGCTGACAACCAGATCGATGGCGAACAACAGTTTGAAATCGCACGCAAATCACAATTGGCCAGGCAGCTAATCTCACTGATTGCCAAAGAATATACGAATAAATACAAAGGCAAAAAAATACAGAATGCAAAAAATACAGCTTAAGATACTCGACCCAAGACTCGGCAAAGAAATTGCCTTACCCGAATATGCAACCGATGGCTCCGCCGGCATGGACCTTCGCGCCGCGCTAAAAGAAAGCACCGAGATAAAACCCGGTGAAACAATATTAATTCCTACCGGCGTGTCGATCTATGTCGAAGATCCAAACATGGCGGCAGTGATATTGCCACGCTCTGGGCTGGGCCATAAACACGGCATCGTCCTGGGTAACCTGGTCGGGCTGATCGATTCCGACTACCAGGGGCAGCTATTTGTTTCCTGCTGGAACCGTGGCAGTGAAAATTTTACTATCGAGATCGGCGACCGCATCGCACAACTCGTCATCGTGCCGGTTATCCAGGCCGAGTTCGAGGTGGTCGATGACTTTATTAAAACCCATCGTGGCACTGGCGGTTTCGGCCACTCCGGTAAAAATTAAAAAAGATTATCAAACAAACTTATAAAAACAACACCATGACAATAACTGAAGAAATTTTTCGCGCCTACGATATCCGTGGCGTGGTTGAAAACGCATTAACACCTGACGCCGTACAACAGATCGGCCAGGCATTCGCTACCGAAGCATTATCACAGGGCCAGAAGACCGTAGTCATCGGTCGTGACGGACGCCTCTCCAGTCCTGAGCTGGCTCAGAGATTAAGCCAGGGTTTACGCGCTGGCGGTTGCGATGTCATCGACATCGGCATGGTACCGACACCGGTGCTTTATTATGCGACACATAAATTAAAGACCGGCACCGGCATCATGGTTACCGGTAGCCATAATCCGCCTCAATACAACGGTTTAAAGATGCTGATTGCCGGTAACACTTTATACGGTGACGGCATCAAAGCGCTATATCACATGATCGTCGAAGGCAGAGTAAATGATGGTGAAGGCACTCACAGCGAACAGGATATTGTTCCTGAATATCTCGATACTATCGTCAACGATATAAAACTCGACAAACCGCTTAATATTGCCGTTGATTGCGGCAACGGCGTTGCTGGTGTACTGGCAACTGAGCTGTTCACCCGTTTAGGCTGCAATGTTACTGAACTGTTTTGTGATGTTGACGGTAATTTCCCGAACCACCACCCCGACCCTTCCAAGCCAGAAAACTTGCTCGACATGCAAAACACCATGAAAGAAAATGCTTTAGACATCGGCCTGGCATTTGATGGCGATGGTGATCGTGTTGGCATTTTAGATGATAAACAGAACATCTTGTGGGCAGACCGTCAGATGATGTTATATGCCGCTGATGTGCTAAAACGCAAACCAGGCGCTTTGATTATTTATGATATCAAATCTACCACCAACCTTGAAACCGTGATCAAAGACCTCGGCGGAGATCCACTGATGTGGAAGACCGGCCACTCATTCATCAAAGCAAAAATGAAAGAGACCGGGGCAGAACTTGCAGGCGAGATGAGCGGCCATATATTCTTTAAAGAAAGATGGTTTGGTTTCGATGATGGTTTATACAGCGCAGCACGTATGCTGGAAATTGTCAGCCAGCACGATGAACCAACTTCTAAAATATTTGAAGCTCTGCCAGACAGCTTCAATACACCTGAGCTGCAGATCGATTTTGACGAAGGCGAGCATTATAAATTTATGGATAAATTTATCACCAAAGCCCGTTTTGAAAATGCCGACACCATCACCATCGACGGCATCCGTGTCAATTATGCAAATGGCTGGGGCTTAATCCGCCCTTCCAATACAACGCCTTGCCTGGTGCTGCGCTTTGAAGCGAATGATGAAAACACCTTGAAAGAGATTCAAAACACATTCCGTAAGCAGTTACTGGCGGTGGACAGCACATTGAGCCTGCCTTTTTAATTACCTTATAAAAACGTCATTGTGTAATGAAAGATTTTTATTAAGCGCTTCCATCATAGTAAAACAACAGGCACAATACACTTAACACATTTCAACTGAGAGAACACCGTGGACAAAAAATCCGCCATCAACATCGCCAACGTTTTATCTGAGGCCCTGCCTTATCTACAACGGTTGAACAATAAAACCATCGTCATCAAATTTGGCGGTAACGCGATGGTCGATGAAAAATTAAAAAACAGTTTTGCCCGTGACATCGTTCTATTAAAACAGGTCGGCGTTAACCCTGTCGTTGTTCACGGCGGCGGACCACAGATAGGCAAACTGCTGGAAAAAATTGGTAAGGAATCAAAATTCATCGATGGTATGCGTGTAACCGACAGCGAGACCATGGACGTCGTTGAGATGGTCCTGGGCGGGCTGGTGAACAAGAGCATCGTCAACCTGATCAATCATAACGGCGGACAGGCCGTGGGACTCACAGGAAAGGATGGTTCCATGATCCGTGCGAAAAAGATGGAGATTTCACGAAAATCACCAGTCGAGCTATCTTCAGAATTACAAACAACAGAAATAATTGACCTCGGTCATGTCGGCGAAGTGACGAACATCAACCCTGATATAGTAAATGCCTTGGATGAAGGAAATTTTATCCCCGTCATTGCCCCGATAGGCGTGGGCGAAGACGCCGCATCCTATAATATCAACGCCGATCTCGTTGCCGGAAAAATGGCAAGCGTGTTAAATGCTGAAAAATTATTACTGCTCACCAACACACCCGGTATTTTAGACAAACAGGAAAATATTCTTACCGGATTAAACGCCAAAAGAATTGATGAACTGGTCGCTGACGGTACTATTGCTGGTGGCATGCTGCCAAAAGTAACATGTGCTTTAGATGCTGTTCATTCAGGTGTAAAAACGTCACACATTATCGATGGCCGTGTGGAACATGCCGTGCTGCTTGAATTATTAACCGACGAAGGTGTCGGTACTTTAATCCAGCCCTGAAACACGTTATAAATTTCGCTCCCTGGCAAGCCGCTCACGCTTCGCTTTTTTCTCGGCCTTCAACACTCTGAAACGCTCGATGTAACCGTTAAATTGCTCAGCTATCTCATCCCGGCGTTTTTTGTGATTTTCCATTACTTTGGTCTGCACAGTGACCTGTTGTTTCTCGCTTTCCAGACGGTCATATAAAGCCAGCGGTACTTCACGATTTGATGCTTTTATCTGCGTTATCTGTTTCTCCATCGATTCGAGCTTGTTGTTTGAATCACTGATGATGTTTTCAGCCAACTTAATCTGAGAGCCGACCGCATC
>JADFWF010000318.1 GCA_015222965.1 Pseudomonadota bacterium
CTCATGTTATCCGGCATGATCAGTATCATTCGATAGCCCATTACCGCCGCCGCCATGGCAAGGGCAATACCGGTATTACCGCTGGTGGCCTCAATGAGCGTATCGCCCGGTTTGATATCACCGCGTCGTTGCGCCTGGGTGATCATATTTAATGCCGGACGGTCTTTTACCGAACCCGCCGGATTATTGCCTTCAAGCTTTAACAGGACGGTATTAGAACTGTCGGGCAGCAATCGTTGAAGGCGTACTAAAGGCGTATTGCCGATGGTATCAGCAAGAGTTAAGAACTTCATTTCATTCATTATTTTGCTATAATTTCGTAATCAAACAGGACGATTATGTTACTGTAACGCAGTGACGATATATTACATTAAATCCTGCCCACCACTTTGAATAAATTATAGTTATTGTGAAATTTAAGATATCAACTAATTACAGTTTATGTAATTACCCGCTCAGCATCATTTTGCTCTCCTGCTCAACATCAACCTTTGCTGCAACTGATAATGACGAGCTGTTTTTTGACATGCCGATCGTCCTGTCAGCCAACAGACTGGAACAGCCGATCTCTGACGCAGCCGTAAGCATTTCAGTTATCGACCGGGAGACCATCGAAGCCTCAGGTGCAAGAACCATTCCTGAAGTCTTGCGCCTTGTTCCAGGTATGCAGGTCGGCTTTAGTGGAAACCAGTTTGGCGACGAGCCAAAATATGTAGTTTCATACCATGGTCACAGCGAACAACATTCCAAACAGATGCAGGTACTCATCGATGGCCGCTCCATCTATGAACCATTACTCGGCGGCATCTTATGGAAAACCATCCCGGTAAATATTGACGATATCGAACGCATCGAGGTTTCTCGCGGACCTAACCTGGCGACCTATGGCTCCAATACATTTCAGGCTGCGATCAATATAATCACACGCACCGCAGCAGAAGATCAGGGTTCCTATGTGAGAACAAATGTAGGCAACCATGATATCGCTGACCTTACCTACCGCTATGGCGGCAGTAATGGCAATCTTGATTATCGGATTACCGGTTCCACGCTCAACGATGACGGACTCGATAGTGCAAATGGCAATGATTATCCAGACGATACCAACAGTAACAATATTGACTACCGGCTCGACTACCAGATTAATAACCACAACACTCTGAGCTACCAGGGTGGTTATGGTGAAAACAGGCAGCAGGCTGATCGAAATTATGCTATTGATGGCCCTCTACCTACTGCACGTACTGTAGATAACACTCGTTTCTTTCAATTTATAAAACTAGAAAGTGCCATCAATGCGGAAAACACCATACAACTGCAATATTATTACAACCGGTCCGATAAAAAGGATTCATACAGCTCCGACACGATTGATCTCGGTGAACCAGTCCCCGGAGTCATAATCGACCCTTTCACACTCGATGTAAATGATGATGTAAAAGCTGAGCGACATAACCTTGAACTCACACAGTCTCTCTACCCTGACAAAGATCTTAAACTGGTCTGGGGTTTAAGTGCACAAGCAGATTTCGTACGTGCACCGCAAGCTTTGGGCAAAGAAGAGACAGTCGATAACCAGCAATATCGTGGTTTTGCCAATATCGAATGGCATATCAACCAGAGCAATATCATCAACCTTGGCGGACTCGTGGAAAAAAACAGTTTTAGTGCGACCGAACTATCACCACGAATATCATTTACTCATGCATTTAATAAACAGCATAAAGTCCGCTTTGGTTTCAGTCAGGCAATACGCACCCCGTTTATCTATGAAGACATGGCCAACTCATCCTATTCGCAAGATATAACCATAAACGGTGGCAATACACCGCCTCCGCCAATCCCCCAAACTGTCCGCGAGCTGGTCATACTTGGTAACTCAGACCTTAAAAACGAAAAAATCACCAGCCGAGAAATCGTTTATTATGGTGACTTTCTGAATTCATCACTGCTGTTTAATGCAAGACTTTTTCATGATGACATTTCAAATTATATCGATACCATAAGAGAGGATGTCGATCCTGCATTAGATAATTTCAACGGCACTGCTCTTGTTTTCCAGAACCCTTACCACAGTGAAACCAATGGTCTTGAGCTCGAACTGGATTATCGAATCGACCCATCTTTAAGGCTTATCGCCAGCGGCGCTATCATCAATATAACCAGTAATTCAAATGCAATTGCACATTCAGCGCCGCAACACAGTTACTCGCTGCTACTCACAAAAAGATTTAACGAAAAATACAATGGCAGCCTGGGTTATTATTTTGTTGACGAATTTAAATGGATGGACGCAACTGACACCAGTCTGGGAGACGAAGTTTCAACTGACGACTACCAGGCGCTTGATATGCGCTTATCCAGAAACTTTAACTACAGCCAGACACATGGCAGCCTGTCACTGGTATTAAAAAATCTGCTGGGTGATTACAGTGACTACCAGAAAAATCAGATTAGCAGCTCTGCGCCCGTGGCGATTCAGAACACTGTGGCATATATAGACTTTAGAATAAGTTTTTAATTAACAGATCAATAATATGAACAAGACTGAACAAGGAGTTCTGCATCTAAACAAGCTGGCACGCTGGCTCGGTCATATACTATTGCCACTATCTTTCTTTCTATCATCTCCCACTCTTTCAGAGACAGCACAAAAACATGCTCCTGCGCCTAAAGAAGACACAGTGGAACGCCAGGTACTGATCGTATATTCCCCAGATAGCACCTTACACACTGACATCATCGAGAAACTTAGCGAAGATCTGCAACGCAGATTCACTGACATCACCATCTCAAAAATAACCCCAGACGAACAGTCATCTAAAAGAATCAAAAAGACAACAGAAAAAAATCACGTCCTCATCGTCGCTATCGGACGCACAGGTATGATAAGTGCAAATCTAAACTACCCGAATGTAAACAAACTATTCATCTCCACTGACCCCAACAAGTACCAGCTGGATACTGTTAAAAATAAAAACGATGCAATTTTATATATGACCCAGTCTTACTGCAGACAGGTACGCTTTATCAAGCTGCTTGACCCGCAGTGGAAAACCATCAGTATACTGAGCAGCCAGGAAAAGCCAATAGATGTCACGACGATACGGCAGTGCGCCAATAGTTACAATTTAAAATTATATGCTGTAAGCGTTAAAGACAACGAAAACCTGACGAAAAAAATAAAACACGCACTCCATCATTCCGATGCATTACTCGCACTGCCAGACAACAATATATATAACAGCAAGACCGTAAAAAATATTTTACTCACCAGCTACAGGTACAGGAAACCTGTCATCGCCTTTTCTAAAAACTTTGTCAATGCAGGCGCTCTCGCCTCAATAAACAGCGATAAAGAACAGATAGCGCAAAGCGCAAGTGATCTCGTAGAACAATATTTTAATTCGGGCCAGCGTTTTACTAAACCGGTAAATCATCCTGAGGCATTTAACATCAACATTAACAGGCAAGTATTCAGGGCGTTAGACAAGATCGTGCCGGAAACAGATAAACTAAAACAGTCGATGCTAGACGACTCCGGAAATTTACGATGAAACGACTAGGCATTAGCAGACAGATCATATTAGTAGCTATCCTGCCTGCTCTTATCGTTTCAGCTATCCTGTCTGTACATTTCATATCAGACCAGTTCGACTACATTACCAGGTCACTGAATAGCCACGGAAAGCTGATCGCAAAACAGATAGCTCCCGCGGCGGAATACGCGATATATTCCGGCAACATAGACCTCATAAAACCATTAGTGGAAAACGCCCTCAAGGACAATCCTGTCATCAAGGTGCAGGTATTGGACAAAAATGGCAATACCATCCTGAATATTTCTAAATCAGATGATAAGAACAAAACAGAAACCTCAATACTTTCATATGTATTTGAAGAAGAAAAACAGATCGAATTTAACGAAGCTATTCTTACCCCACAAGTTCCTGTAGATGATATCGAAAAACCACTAGATAGAGATGCAGAAAACTATAAAAGCCTCTATATCGGAAAGATTATCGTAACTATAACCACCCGCTTTGCAACTGAAGAAAAGATCGCGCAGATAAAACATGGCGCACTGATAACCATGATAATTTTACTTTTGACGATCGCAGTAATTATCCAGATAAGCAATACCATAACAAAGCCAATTCGCTCACTCACTCATACCGTAAAAAATATCGCTGCAGGAAATCTTGAGGCAACGATCGACAATAATGCATCAGGTGAAGTCGGCGTCCTTCAATCATGTGTCAACCACATGGCAGATGAACTCAAACGGTCGCAGTCCGATATGGAAGAACAGCTGAACGAGTACACCCTCGAACTGCAACAGACCATGGAAGAACTGGAAATTCGAAATGCAGAACTTGATATAACCCGATCAAAAGCTATCTATGCCAATAATGCAAAATCAGAATTCCTGGCAAATATGAGCCATGAGATAAGAACACCATTGAGCGGCATCATCGGCTTCACTGAATTACTGCAGGACACAAAACTGTCAGCACAGCAAAACGATTACTCAAACACGATCCATAAATCCTCAATAATCTTACTCGAGATCATCAATGACATCCTCGATCTATCCAAGATCGAATCGGGTAAAGTGGAAATATCAAGCAGTGAGTTTAATCTGGTTGACATCATCGAGGATATTATTAATTTATTAAGCCAGACAGCGCTTGATAAAAACGTCGAACTTTTCTACCGGATCGAAGAAGATGTGCCAACAATCATCCATACAGATTCATTCCGCATCCACCAGATACTGACAAATCTAATCGGTAATGCGATCAAATTTACCGACAAAGGTTATGTCTACCTTCAGGTCACACTAGGAGAATTAAAAGATACTGACACCAGCATTAAATTTACCGTATCCGATACTGGTATCGGTATGAGCAATGACGTCAAAACCAAATTATTTAAAGCGTTTACTCAGGC
>JADFWF010000319.1 GCA_015222965.1 Pseudomonadota bacterium
ACCCATGAAATTAATTCTTTTAGGCGCTCCGGGTGCTGGTAAAGGTACTGTTGCAAAATTACTGACTAAACTGGACGGTTCTGTTCAGATCTCTACTGGTGACATCTTACGTGGCGCGGTTGCTGCTGGCACCGAACTGGGCAAACAAGCTGAAGCTGCAATGAAAGCAGGCGACCTGGTTTCTGATGATCTGATCATGGGCATCATGGGCGAACGCCTGAAAGAAGACGACTGCAAAGCCGGCTACTTACTCGATGGTTTCCCACGCACTATCCCACAGGCTGAAGCACTAAAAGTTCTTCTGGCTGACATGGGTGAGACTTTAGATTGCGCAGTAGAGATCGACGTGCCACGCGACGTTATCCTTGACCGTTTAACAACTCGCCGTACCTGTACTGGCTGTGGTGAAATCTACAACGTTAAATCTAATCCACCAAAAGTTGAAGGCGTATGTGACAAGTGTGGCGAGCCAGTCGTACAACGTGACGACGAAACTGAAGAAGCTATCAGCAACCGTCTGAATGTATACAACGACCAGACTGCACCATTGGTTGGTTTCTACAAAAACGAAGGCCTGCTGCTTTCTGTCGAAGCAACATCTTCTGATGCTGTTATCGATGCGATCAAAGCTAAAATCGCTTAATTTTCGACTGGCTGTTTAGAGATGTAACTAAATAGCTTTTAGTCGAAAACAAAAAAGCCCGGATGTAATACATCCGGGCTTTTTTTCTGGTTATATTATTGCTGATTATATTATTTCTAGTTTTATTATTTCTGGTTAAACTTTACTGGCCTTGCATAACCGCATTACGGCCAGACTCTTTTGATCTATACATGGCCATGTCAGCCTGCCTTACCAGTGTGTCGATATCACTGACATCACTGGTCACACCAAAACTGGCGGTAACAGCAAACTTCTTTTCTTCGAATGTAATAGTCGTTGCTTCGATTACCTGGCGCAACTCTTCTGCCAGTTGCATTGCTTTATTCACTGTTGTTAATGGCAGCAGCATGCCGAATTCTTCACCACCGATCCGTGCAAAAACGTCTGACTTTCTTAATCGCTGCAGCAGTATCTTGCCGATCTCTCTGAGAACCGTATCTCCTGCAGCATGACCATATTTATCATTTATCATTTTAAAATTATCGATATCCATGAGGATCATCGCAAGTTCATCCTTATTACGCTGGCAATTGTTTGACAGCACTTTTCCATGCTCATAAAAAGCCCGGCGATTAAACAGGCCTGTTAATTCATCGATTCGTGCGAGTCGTTCAGCATTTTCATTTGATATCTCAAGCTGGTGTGTCATCAGAAAGTTTTGATGCATGGCAAAACCAAGTACTTTGGTCGCGCGGATAGTCGAAATAAAGAAGATCACTGCACCGACGGCCATACCTACGAAAAGAAATTCTCCACTGATGAGAAAATATATCGTTGCCGGCAACAGTACAGCTGCAACCGTAACCAGCGTCATCATACGATGGGCCGAGTACACAGAGATAGCGCCACCAGACATACCGATCAAAAAATAAAAAATGACAGCCTGGTGCACAAAAGAATCAAGCGGCATTATCAATAGACAGCCAACACCCCAGGTCAGCGATGACAGGGTAAGCGTTATGAAATAGGGTTTTTCCCAGGTAAGTACGTCCTGGGCCTGTGGTGCGGCTTTACGGTATCGAATAAACAGCAACAGCCGCGCGATGGCTGTAACGAAGAGAAAACCAAGCCAGCCAAGCAAAACGTCATGATCCTGTACCGGCCACAATATGGCCGTCAGCAGAGCAGCATTAAACATGCTGACAAAAATTGCCGGAAAAGACTGGTGATAGAGCAGCTGCAATTTATCTGATTGCACCAGTACCGACAGTTCCGTCACACTGTCATTGTTTTTTGTATGATTCATAGATAGATATAGTCTAGCAATAAATCAGAATAACCACAGAAATCTGGACGCTTTTTCTAATAAGATGTTTCGTTCCCTGTTTTACTTCACCCGTTCAAAACAAGTGGTCTTAACCGTCTCTACCATCAACTCTTTCACTCAATAACATCGGTGCATAAACAACCACAAAGATGGCAAACGAGATCATCCACAACACCTGTGATATGCCGATCCAGTAAACATAAAATTCCATATTAAATAGCGGCAGAACCACTCGAACGAAAACACCGAGTAACAGCACCGCGAAACTCCAGAAAACGATAGCCGGTGGTTCAAAAACACTTCGTCCGGTATGCCCCAGAGCAACACGCGACATCATGCCTATAGTCAGCATGCCTATACCGCCAACGGTGAAAGCATGCACCGATAAAAATGGTGAGATGCCTGAGGTTATCGATAATGCTTTTAAGGCGAAACCCAGGATAAAAGAAGCGTAAGCAGCGACCAGTACCCATACCAGTGATTTACTCAAGACCCTGTTGGTATACCAGCCGGCTAAACGTAAGCTATGCAACAGGGCTAAAAGTACAGCGAATACAGCTGTCGCATTATCATAGTCAGTAAATACATCACTGATCCATAACAGCACCAGTAAAACCAGGCTGGAATGATCGACCCATGCACGATTCGTTAATTCGATGTCACCATCGATACCGTTCTTGATAAACATCGGCATGACCCGACGCATCATGACAAAGATCAGAGCGATGATCATGTACATGGCAGAATACAGCCCCCATTGCACACCGTCGGCAAGGACACCCAAGAGCCCCAGGTAGAAAGCCACATTACACAACATCAACAAAAATATTTTTGAAATGATGCCTATCTGCTTAAACTGTCTGACCTTCATCACCGGCCGCAAACAAGCCAGGCCAAGGAAAAACAAAAATGCCACGTCGACTACTGCAATGATTTCGATCGTCACAAGACCTGTTAGCGGCAATACCCGTGCCACCAGCCAGAGCAAAAACAACATTGCCAGCGGCTTGCCGCGCAGCACTTCTTCACCGGTCCAGTTTTTTATCGCAGTCAGTAAAAATCCTGCGACCACCGCCATGACATAACCGAACATCATCTCATGGGCGTGCCATAAGGTTGGCGCGATACCTGAAAAGTTGAACTCGACAGAGTAGACATAATTCGCCATCCAGATCGCCATAGCCAGGATGGAAAAAACACCTGCCGCTAAAAAGAAAGGTCTGAAACCTAAACGTAATACGGGGGGGCCAAAATCTTCCGGTTTTGAATCTACAACCTGACCTTCGATGTTTAACATAATTATTTAACTCTTTTAATTGACCTGTCTGGTCATCTACCAGCTCATCGCGGAATGAAAAAAATCCGCTCCTACAAGAGCGCTCCCTGTAGGAGCGGATTTTTTTCATTCCGCGATGGCACTTATTATTTAATCAAAGCTGATGATACATAGCAAAATGCCAAATAAAACCCTAACTTAAGACTGGTTACCGCCATTTCAGCGATTATTTCAATACTCTTTGACCTACATCATGGACAGATAACCGCAGTATTACGAATATGAGCGTTTTACAAAATTCCAGACTCCACCAGCAACTAAGAGCCACGATGACTAATAATACCAATAAAAACATAAATGCCAATAACGACGATTTTAGTGTCAAAGTCGGTCTCGCCGAGATGCTCAAAGGCGGCGCCATCATGGATGTAACCAATGCCGAACAGGCAAAGATCGCTGAAGATGCCGGTGCCTGTGCGGTGATGGCGCTGGAACGCATCCCTTCTGATATCCGTCGTGACGGTGGTGTCGCTCGTATGTCTGATCCGGACATGATTCAGGCGATCAAAGAAACCGTTTCTATCCCGGTGATGGCAAAATGCCGTATCGGCCATTTTGCTGAAGCACAGATAATACAGGCACTGGAAGTTGATTTTATCGATGAATCCGAAGTGCTGACCCCTGCCGATGATGTTAACCACATCTACAAAAACGACTTCAGAGTGCCTTTCGTCTGCGGCGCGACCAACCTCGGTGAAGCGCTACGACGTATCGGTGAAGGCGCGGCAATGATACGCACCAAAGGTGAAGCCGGCAGCGGCAACATCATCGAAGCAGTGCGCCACATGCGCTCACTGCAGGATGAGATGTCACGCCTGACTACCCTAGGCAAAGAACAGCTGATGAGTGTCGCCAAGGACATGGGCGCACCCTACGATCTAGTCTGTTATGTCGCTGAACACGGTGAACTGCCGGTACCAAATTTTTCTGCTGGTGGCATCGCAACACCTGCTGACGCTGCACTGGTCCGCCAGTTAGGCGCACAGGCAGTATTTGTCGGTTCCGGTATTTTCAAATCCGACGACCCGGCTGCGCGTGCTGTTGCCATCGTAAAAGCGACAACCCACTTTGACGACCCTGCAGTATTACTGGAAGTCAGCCGTGGTCTGCAGCCAGCGATGAAAGGATTAGAGATGTCCGAGATTCCCGAAGAAGAACGTCTGGCCGCCAGAGGCTGGTAGATTCCTGTGGACTCGGTTGTCGGCGTCCTTGCTTTACAGGGCGCTTATCAAAAACATGTCGATAGTCTCGCCAGGCTTGGCGTTGGCTCGCGGCTGATACGTAATCCAGAGGAGCTGGATGGTTGTTCTGCACTGATCTTACCTGGCGGTGAATCAACCACTATCAGTTTGCTGATGCAGGAATATGGATTTAATGAAACGATTAAAACGTTTGCCGAAGCACATCCTGTACTGGGTGTATGCGCGGGCATGATTTTAATGGCGGATGAAGTTGATGATGATCGAGTTAAGCCTTTAGGTTTGCTGCCGTTCAAAGCCACCCGTAATTTTTACGGGCGACAGGTACATAGCTTTACCGCAGACGTAAAATTGAATTTTGATGAGAACGTTTTTCAGGCACAGTTCATCCGCGCACCGGGTATCGAAAAGCTTTCACCTGAAGTTGAAATACTGGCAACATACGACGATAAAGCGGTAATGATAGGTTCAGGCAAACATATGGCACTGTCATTTCACCCGGAATTAACAGATGATATACGTATACATAAATACTGGTTAGGTAAACAATAGTAAAGTCGTCATTAATAGATACCCCGTCATTGCGAGGTACCAGGCAATCTCTTTAAGCCGCACTGTTGCTGCAAGAAGATTGCCACGCTCCGCTCGCAATGACGGCATTACATTTTTATAGAGAAAGTAACATGCAAACATCCAGCAAAACATCAACGACTCACCCCCTCTTCCCGGCACCGCTTTCTTTGCCGCTAAAGATACTGCCTGCATTCGTACATAACAAGGTATTGGTAACAACGCTTAACAGGATGCTGGCAAATGAAATAAAAGAAGGCGAACTGGACTTCTTACAGGAAAAAATAATTCACATCATGATCGAAGATGTCGGTATCGAATATCGTTTCACGATAGAAGGAAACAAGCTGGTCGCGGCTGAAAAAAACCGTCCGGCTGATGTGACGCTGCAGGGAACGGTATATAACTACCTGTTACTGGCAAGCCGCCAGGAAGATACCGATGCTTTATTCTTTAGCCGACGCCTGCGCATGCAGGGTGATACCGAGTTAGGTCTCTATGTGAAAAACTTTCTCGATGGCATGGATATGGATTCGCATAAAGTACCCGCTTATTTCGAATCGCTGTTAAAGAAAAGTCTGCCTATGTATGAACGATTGTTCAGCAGATGAGTTTTTTGCCGTTAGCCTGAAAAATACATCCACGCGGTCATAAAAAATATAAAGATAATAAACGTCACCAGACCCGCGACAAAATCACTCGGTTTCTTACTGCTTTGATTATTGCCGCTGTTTTGAGATTGAGCTGATTTTGGCTCGGTACTACTTTCATCGTTCATCTTCGTGTTCGAGTCCTAATAATTATTCTTAGCGCGCAGATTTTAACGCACAGCAGTTAAATTGAATCTATTGATGAAGTCTACAATATAAGTGAGGGGTTGAGGAAATATCATATCACTATCAGTGAGTTAACCCGACCCGTTGGCCAACTGCCCTGATACGACCTATTAAGTTTCTATAGAGTGTCTCGGCACAGTCACGCTTTAACACAATCAAAGAACATTGCCTTATCAATAAAACGACAATTCTGCCAAATTGACATAAATCAATGGACTTATTAGAATTAGTATATTATAATTCTCTTATATTGTTTAAGTCTATTATCTTATGAAAAATATCACAAACAATTTGAAATCCGTTTTACTCAGCATACTTCTGCTAGGTGTATCCGTACCGGCATTTGCCGAGATATCTGATGCCGAAGATGGCGATGTATGCGCACCATTCAAGAACGCCAATATCGACCAAAACATGATTACCCTGATGCTGCAGGCTGCTACGGACGGCGATCTGTACCGTATTAAGCCTGGCTCATCAAAGATGGGAATCTGCATTAATAGTGCGGTAGGTATAGTCGAAGCAGAGTTCCACGAGTTTAAAGGCGGCCTGGCACTGGATGATTTTATGAAACAAGGCACTTCACTGGTTCAGATCGACGTTGATAGCCTGGAAACAGATTCAGGCCTGATCGAAGTCATGCTGAAAGGCGAGAGCTTTTTGGACAGTGAGCAATTCCCCGAAATTACTTTTGTCAGTACCGGTATCGAATGGATAGAAAATAAAAAAGGTGTGCTCAAAGGCAACCTCACCTTGCATGGCGTTACTAAAGCCGTGGCATTTTATGTCGACTTAAAAGAGGGAAAAGCCGGTGAGGAATATATAACTGTAAAAGCAACAACGACTATCCAGCGCTCAGAGTTTGGTATGTATACACTGTCATCGATGGTGGATGATCGGGTAAGCCTGTGTATGACTATTGATGCTTACAGGTATCAATCCTAAACAGTTAGAGCAGTCTGTACTGGGAGGTCATTTCTTGAGCCAAAGGCGACGTTTAAAAGATTAGAAACGGGTAGTCCGCGAATAACGCGAAAAAAGCAAAAGAAACAAAATCTTATTTGCGGTTTTTTTTGCGTCTTTCGCGTTATTCGCGGACAAGCTTTTATCTTTTAAGGTCTGTTACTGGCCGGTAGCGGCCATTCCCTCATTAATTAACCCAGTGAATAATTTATGAATTAAATCGCAATGTGATTTCAGCGTTCTGA
>JADFWF010000320.1 GCA_015222965.1 Pseudomonadota bacterium
CTGGCATTGCTAAAACATTGCCCGTCTTTTAGCTTGTAAGGTCGCGATAAATTCGACTGTATTTTTTCGGCAATAAGCTGTACTTCAATACCAATTTTTGACGGGTCTTTACCGATTGATGACAACACCACGATAAACTCATCGCCTCCCAGACGGGCGACGGTATCACCTTCTCTAACAACTTCTTTCAGGCGAGATGCTACGCCTCGTAGTACTTCATCACCTACACTGTGACCCAGCGAATCATTAAGATCTTTGAAACTGTCAAGATCAAGAATCAACACTGCACCGAACTCATCATTCCGCTTACATGTAACGATATTCTGCTGCAACCTGTCGATCAATAACCGACGATTAGCCAGATCGGTCAAGTCATCATGGTAAGCCAGGTACTCAATCTTTGTTTCAGCATGTTTACGCTCTGTAATATCCTGTGACGTACCCACATAATTTGTTACTTCACCTGCATCATCCTTGACTACTGTGACAGTTAGCCATTCCGCAAAAAGTGTACCGTCTTTACGCGTATTCCATAGCTCACCTTGCCACACTCCTGTTGCGCTCAGCTTATTCCACATTACTTCATAAAATTCTTTGCTTTGTCTATCCGATTTTAGAATCTTTGGGTTTTTTCCAACCAGCTCTTTTGATGAGTAACCTGTCATTTCCTCAAAAGCCGGGTTCACACGGACAATAGTACCGTTTTTATCAGTTATAATAATACCGGAATGCGTCCTGAACATAGTTGCCGCAATCCGCAATTCGTCCAGGTTATCAACACGCTCTGTAATATCCTGCACCATCCCCAGTGATCGTATAGGTTTACCATCGTCATCGAAGTCTGTATCACATTGTTCATGAACAATCCTGATACCTTTATTGGTCACTATTCGATGAATAATGTTATACGCTTTTTTAGTCTTAAGTGATTGACTGTAAGCGGCATCAACCCGCTCTCTATCCTCGGGGTGAATTTTATTAATAAACAACCCATATGAAGGCTCAGACGTAGCAGGGTCTAAATCAAACATCCGGAATATTTCATCCGACCACTCAAGCACACCGTTCACCAGGTCAAGTTCCCAATAGCCCAGTTGCGCGATGCGCTGAGTTTCACGCAAAATGATATTGTGTTTATCGATTAATTTTTCATTGTTTTTGTGATCAGACAAGTCACGAATAAAAGCATTAAAAACCCAGCCATTCTCTGTCTTGATAGAAGTCATTGCCAGGTCAATAGGAAAAGTATGGCCATCACGGTGCAAGGCTAATGATTCTATACGTTTCGACTTAAATGATGTTTCATCATCCTTGATAAGCTTCTGTATACCTTGCAGATGTCGTTCACGGAACTCTTTCGGGATGATAAGGTTATGTAGTGGCTGTTTTCTGATTTCCGCATATGACCAGCCAAATATATTTTCGGCTGCCGGGTTCCATTCATCGACCATTCCCTGCTCATCTATCACTATTACTGCATCCATCGAAGTATCTACGACGCGTTGCAGACGCAGTGCATTTTCATTTAAGCAGTTTTTAAGATCGTACTCCTGCGTGATATCCCTGAACACGAGTACTACACCAATAATTTCGTTAGCGTCATCATAGATCGGCGCGCCATTCTCATAGATCTGGTAACGATTGCCATTCGAGGCTATCAGCATTGAATCTTCAGCAAGGACAACGATACCCTTCTCATTCCTCACCCGTTCGACCAGGTCATTTATAGGTATACCACTGTGTGCGTTAACTACTTTGAACACATCTGACAAATTGCAATCTTTTGCATCAGCAAACTGCCACCCTGTCAGGCGTTCTGCTTCGGGGTTCATACAGGTAATGCAACCACGAATATCTGTTGCGATGACAGCTTCACCGATAGATCGGAGTGTCATCTCAAGATTTTTTTCCCTGATCACGTGCTCACGGTTCGAAGAACGTTGAAAAATAAAAAAATTAGTGAACAGGTAAAC
>JADFWF010000321.1 GCA_015222965.1 Pseudomonadota bacterium
GAACGGAAGAAAAGCTGGTTCTCAAATAATTTTTCAACATCGATCAAGGTACGGGCACTATTGATGGCTTTCTGGCGCTGTACCTCTTGCGTATAGCGTAATATCACTAATGGCGTAGCGGGGTAAGTATAACGGTAACGCAATCGCACTCTTGGTGACAGACTGACGCTGACATTAAATTTCGATCGTGCATTTTCAGCAACGTCCAGCTGTAAACCCAATGAACTGGTGGTCTGCTCATTGCCTGGCGCAATATCACGCAGGGCATCATCTTCATCTTCATCAAAAGTCAGACGCAGACGACTTTCCGCGCCGGGCAGTTCCACGCTGAAACTTATTTTTGAGTCAAATTTAAAATACTCTTCTTCATCGTAGGTAAATTCATTCCGCCAACGGATATAGGTGCCTGCAACACCCTCTTCAAACAAACGGTCATTAGCAAAAAAGTTATCAAACCATAGCGCCGGTTCACAGAAGCGTGAGTTCACATATATCTGCGTATCATCATACCAGCTTAATTCATAATCATATGTATCAAGGGTTCGGTCACAGGGATCTTCCGGATTATGCTTTTTATAAATACTGTAGTCTTCTTCCTGTTCCGTTTTGTTAACTTCATCCTCCTTCTTCGGCTCAGCTTCTGAACCGGCATTTTCCTGTGGTAATTGCTCAGACTCCTGAGCACCGGCTACCGTATGGGCACAGAACAACAAAATAAAAACAATGATTTTTAACGGCATAAAACAATAATTAACATCTTTTAGACACACGTTATTTGTCAATTGCACTCAATATTTTTTAATGTAAGATGCCTTAGCACCGCTAGATACACAGAAAGGTAAAATGCATACCACAACAAAACAATTACCTGAAATCGTTGCCGCGATCGACCTCGGCTCGAACAGCTTTCACATGATCGTAGCCCGTCTTGAAGAGTCTGGCACATTGTCCATCATCGACCGCCTACGTGAAAATGTTCGCCTTGGCGGAGGTCTGGATAAAAATGGCATTATAGATGAATCCGCTCAAAAACGGGCATTTGAATGCCTCGAAACATTTGCTCAACGGATCCGCGAGCTGCCACAAACCGCAGTTCGAGTTGCTGGCACAAACACCTTACGTGTCGCAGAAAATGCTCAAGCATTTGTAGAAAAGGCTGAAGGCATATTAAACCACCCTATCGAAATCATCGCCGGTCGTGAAGAAGCACGGCTAATCTACCTCGGTGTCGCCCATGGCCTGGCAACAAAAGAAGGCAAACGACTGGTTATCGATATTGGCGGCGGCAGTACTGAGTTTATTATTGGCCGCGGCATGACCCCATTACGCAGAGAAAGCCTCTATACCGGGTGCGTCAGTGCCAGCAAGCGTTTTTTTAATGATGGCAAAATCACCAGGAAAGCCATGAAAGCGGCGGAAACCGAGGCCGCCCTGACACTATTTCCTCAGGCACCTGACTTTAAAGCCGGAAAATGGGACGAAGCTATCGGTTGCTCTGGCACTATTAAAGCAATCGCCAATATCGTCCAGCAGCAAGGCTGGTGCCTGGATGGCATCAGTTATAAAGCATTGAAAAATTTACGCGAGGCTCTGCTCGAAGCGAAACATATCGATAATGTATCCCTTGCCGGACTAAGCGACAGTCGTAAACCGGTGATCGCCGGCGGCCTCTCCGTTTTGCTGGCAATCTTTAAAACCTTGAACATAGAACAGATGCAGATATCAGATCAGAGCATGCGCGAAGGCCTGCTCTATGACCTGGTCGGCCGTATCACACGTCATGATGTAAGAGACGCCACCGTCGAGGCCGCCATGAATCGCTGGGGGGTTGATATCAAGCAGGCTCAGCGCATAACCAACACCGTCGAAAATTTATGCCATAAAACATGTGAGCAGTGGTCGATCGATATTGAGCAGCTCACGCCACTGCTAAAATGGGCGTCCATGCTGCATGAGATCGGCTTACAGGTATCCCATAACAATTACCATAAACACGGCGCATACATCTTGCAAAATGCTGATATGCAAGGGTTTTCCCGGCAGGAGCAGGCCTTGCTCGCCGCCCTGGTTTTATCACATCGCAGTAAATTTAGGGTCGATGCCTTTAAGCAGCTGATGAAGCCGTTTGTTAAAACCGGCAAACTCATGTGCGTCTTATTGCGTATCGCAGTATTATTACATCGTGGCCGCACCAGCCAGTCTATCCCGGAAATTGATATAACTGTCAGCAATAAAAATGTAAACTTACATTTTCCTGACAACTGGTTAGACGA